>VBKI01000085.1 GCA_005879535.1 Deltaproteobacteria bacterium
GGCGCCTCACCGGCCGGATGAAGGTGAGGCCGTGCAATGCGCGCAGCCGCACTGGCGCTCCGTCGAGGTAGGCGCGGGCGGAGAGATTGGCCGTGGTCTCGATCCAGCGCATCAAGGTGCCGCCGTAAAGCGTGCCCTGGAAGTTCAGCTTGCTGGCGCGCACCGGCTCGATCTTGTGCACGTACGAGACATGCGGGCGCCGAGGCTCGAGCGTGACGCCGCGGCCGACCGGCAATGGCAACGAGCGCGGGAGCAGCTTGAGCAGCTCGCGTGTAAAGAGAGCCTGCTCGCGGCCGGCGGGGGGAGGCGGCGCGGGCAGCTGCCCGGATCGCAACTTGGTGCGGAACTCGCGCCGCAAGTTGCCTTCCCGGAACCGCGAAACCTCGCCAGGAGTCTGCGGACGCAGCTGCGGGACGACCGCGGGCCTTCCGTGCGGATCCAGCGCGACGAAGGTCATGTATCCCTTGAGTGAGCGCTGCTCGGCGGCGGGTGTCCCGTGCCGCATCGAGACCGACACGCCCAGCGAGCGCGTCGAGGTGTACCCGACGGCGGCGGTCATCGTGACCCGTTCGCCGACCCGGATCGGGTGGAGCAGCTCCATTCCGTCCACCGAAGCGGTCGCGACCGGACGGCGGCAGTGGCGGCTCGCCGCCAGCACGCCGACCACGTCCATCCACTCGAGAATCTTCCCGGCGCGGAGGAAGCCCTGCTCGTCCGCGATGTCGGGAGCGACCCACTCGTCGAGGTGTGCCTCGGGCCCGGGGCGGGCCTCCTCCGGCTGCGCTCCCGCCCCGCTGCGTGCGTTCGTATCCTCGGCTGGCATGGGCAATGACGCTAAGCGCCATGACCCCGCCGTGCACGGACAATCTCGTAACTCTCCGCGGTCAGCCGAGCTGGGCCTTGACCGACAGCTTGACGTTGTTCTTGAGCGCCTGCGAGATGGGGCAACCGTCCTTCGCCGCCTCGGCCGCCTTCTGGAAAGCGGCCGCATCCACGCCCTGGACCGAACCGCGCACTTCGAGCGCACTTTCCTCGACCGAGAAACCGCCGCCCTGTTTGGGGCCGAAGGTGACGGTCGCGGTCACATCCAGCTTCTGCGGCGGCTTCCCGGACTGCGCGAGTCCGTGCGACAGCGCCATCGCGAAGCAGCTCGCGTGCGCCGCGGCCAGCAGCTCCTCGGGCGTGGTGTTCGCGCCCGCCGACTCCGTGCGCGATTTCCAGGACAGCCCGGCGTCGCGGAGCACGCCGCTCGTCCGCGAGCTGACCCGCCCCTTCCCGGACATCAGTTCGCCTTCCCAGACCGCTTGCGCTCTGCTCTGCATGGCTCGCCTCCAGTGGGGGCGCTACGAATGAATCGCTGCGCACGACATTGCAAGCGCGAAGCCGTTTGACCTGAACGCCTGTTCCGTGCAGTAGATCCGGCCGTGCTGAAGCCGATCTCGAACCCTCCCAACCCGTGGTCCACCACCGAGGTCGAGTACCTCGAGCAGGCCCCGCCCGCGCGCCTCGAGGTCTACGAAGATCACACGCGCGAGATCCTCGCGCACAACGACAGTCCCGATGTCGGCTTCAGCTGGAGCGTCAACCCGTACCGGGGGTGCTTCCACGCCTGTGCTTATTGCTACGCCAGGCCGACGCACGAGTATCTCGGGCTCGGTGCTGGCACCGACTTCGAGCGGAAGATCACGGTCAAACCGGACGCGCCGCGCCTGTTGCGCGAGGCGTTCGACCGACGATCGTGGCAGGGAGAGCTGGTCGTCTTCTCCGGCGTCACAGATTGCTACCAACCGCTCGAGGCGAGCTATCGCCTCACCCGCGGCTGCCTGGAAGTCTGCGCCGAGTATCGCAATCCGGTGGGCATCATCACCAAGTCGCCGCTGATCGAGCGCGACCTCGACGTGCTGCAGGAGCTCCACCGGAACGCGCGCGTCTCGGTGAGCGTGAGCGTCCCGATCTGGGATCGCGAGCACGCCCATGCTATCGAGCCGTACGTCGCGACGCCGCGGCGGCGGATGAAGACCATCGAGCGTCTCGCGGCGGCGGGACTGAAGGTCGGCGTGAACGTCGCACCGGTGATCCCGGGACTCTCCGATGCGGACATCCCCCGGATCCTCGAAGCGGCGCACGCCGCGGGAGCGCGACGGGCCGGATTCGTCTTCCTTCGGCTGCCAGGATCGGTGAAGCAGGTGTTCGAGCTGAGGCTGCGGGAATCGCTCCCGTTGCGCGCCGATCGCGTGCTCAACCGTGTGCGCGATGCGCGCGGCGGCAAGCTGTACGACTCGCGCTGGGGCGTCCGGGGCCGAGGAGAAGGAACGTATGCCGAGGCGGCGCGCGCGCTGTTCGACGCGACAGTGAAGCGGCTCGGGATGAACGAAGGCTTTCACTGCGACGAAGACGCGCCGACGTTCCGCCGGCCGGGGCGCGGAAATCAGCTGCCGCTTCTGTAAGGCAAACGCACACCCGGGTCTCCAAACGAAATTTGCATAGTTGCCAGCGCGCTTCGTACAGTCTCGCGATGCGGCGCGCCGTGGCGCTCCTGGCTGTCTTTCTGGCCGTCCCGGCGTGCAGGCGGGACCGGTCTGGCTCGGGCGTGGCAGCATCGTCTGCTGGCGGAACCGCAGGGGAAAATGCCGAGGCGGTGGTCACGGGGAAAACCGGCAAGGTGCAGGTACTCCGCGCCGTCGACGGCTCGGTAGAAGAAGCGAAGGTCGGCGATCGGCTTTCCGTGCGCGACGCCTTGCGCACCGAAGTGGGCGAGGCGGACGTTGCCGTCGACGGCGTCCGGGTCCGGCTGCACGAGGGAAGCCGGCTGGAGCTGAAGCAGGTGGGCAAGCAGAACCTGCGCGCGCGGGTGCGCGGCAGCGTCGAGTCGGAGGTCGTGCAGAAGGGCAAGCTCGACGTCGAGATCGAGAACAGCGACGCGATCGCGCACAGCGAAGGCGGCCACTTCTTCGTCACCGCCGACGGCCGCGGCGTGGTCGCCGTCGCCTCGGTGACCGGCACCGTCAACGTGTCGGGGGGCGGCAAGTCGATCGAGGTGAACAAGGGACAGGTGACCCGTCTGACCAAGACCGATCCTCATCCCACCGTTCCGGTGGAAGCGCTGCGCCGGGTCCTGCTCAACGTGCAGTGGCCGAACCAGAGAGAAACCAACAAGGCCACCCTGCCGATCGCCGGCCGCGTCGAACCGGGAAGCCGGGTCTTCGTCCAGGGCGAGCCCGTTGCCGTCGGCGAAGGCGGAATGTTCCGAACGGAAGTGCCGCTGCGGCAGGGCAGGCAGAAGATCGCCGTGGTCACCGTGGACGCGCTGGGGCGGCGCAAGCAGGTGGAGAGCATCGTCCTGCGCGACGACTCCCTCCCCGACGTGAAGGTGAAAAAGAGGCTCTGGCAATGGCGCTAGTGGTGCTGATTGCTGCATCCCTGACGGCGCAACCTTCCCAACTCGTGCTCGGCAAGGACGCGGGAGCGGATCTGGAAGTGCGTGCCTCCTCCGGCGCGAAAGTGACGTTCTCCACCACCGTCGGCACTGTCAGCGGCGCCCAGCGACAGGGCAGCGTCGTGCGCGCGCGCTTCAATGCGCCGCCGCTCCGCGTGCCGTCGGTCGCGCTGGTGCTGGCGCAGATCGACGATGGCGACGATCGCGAGCTGCAGTGGCTGTCGATCCCGCTCTCCGGCTCGGACTCGATGGTGATCCAGACGAAACCGGGCTCGAAGGTGGAGGCGAACGTCGCCGGGCGCATGGTCGGTCCGATCACCGCCGGCGACGATGGCAACGTGCGGTTGCCGATGGTGGTTCCGCCGGGCGTCCGCGAGACGACGCTTCGGATCACGGACAAGCTCGGCAACACCAGCGAAAAGCCGCTCGACCTCGAACCGCCGCCCTACTCGCGCCTGCGGCTCGCTGCGCGCGCCGACGCCGCGAGCCCTTCGTCGCCGCTCGAGGTGGAGATCTTCGTGGTGAAGCCGGACGGCACTCCGGATGACGAGGCGAAGGTGGCGCTGAGCGCCAGCGAAGGTGAGACGAGGATGCACCGCCGCATTGGGCCCGGCATCTACCTGGCCGAGTTCACGCCTTCGGAAGGCCAGAGCGGCTCGACGAAATTGGAGGCGAAGGCGAACGCCCAGCTGTCGACCTTGGACGTTACAGTGCGACCCGAGGCGCCCGGCACGCGGCGCTCGTTCTGGCGAATGTCGGGGTCGCAGGGACCCTGGAGCGTCTCGACCGGACTTCTCGGCGCCATCGGACGCAGCTTCGACGGCGCCACCGCCGGCGGTTTCCTGGCCGAGGTCGCGGTCCGCCTGCCGTTGCCGCTGGAAGCGCTGCTCGACGCAGGCGGCGACTTCCTGTCGGAGCTCGGCCAGTACACGGCAGTGCCGGCGCTCGCGGAGAGGGCGAGGACGCACGCGTGGCTCGCGCAGATCGGTGTCCGGGGCAGCCTCCAGGTCCTGCGCAAGTTGGACGTCCACGCCACCCTGGCGGCAGGACTTCAGTCGCAGACCGTCCGCGTCATCTTTCCTCTGAACCTCGGCAGGAACACCGATTCGTCCATCACATCCCGGCTCGCGCCGGCGGTCGGCGCCACCTGGCAGATTGGACCCGGACGGGCTTTGGGACAGGTCCAGTTCGCCTGGTCGCCGTCGCACGTCGCGCAGTACGCGGGCAGCACCAGCAGCGTCGAGTTCATGCTCGGCTATCTGCTCAACCTTCGCTAGCGGCCGGCAGTGTACACTCGCGCCATGAATCGCCCGGTCCGCGCCACCGCTCCGAACGAAGCGGCGGCCCTGCTGCACTCGTTCACCAACCACCTGCTCTACTCGCTGGCGAAGGATCAGTACTCGGCGACGGAGCTGGATCGATACATGTCGCTGGCGCTGACCATCCGCGACCGCCTGATCGAGCGCTGGATCAGCACGCAGCAGCGCTACTACCGCAAGGACGCAAAGCGCATTTACTACCTCTCGGCCGAGTTCCTGATGGGCCGGGCGCTCGCGAACAACCTGATCAACCTCGGGCTCTACGACACCACGCGCGACGCGATGAAGATGCTGAACCTCGACCTCGGCGACGTGCTCGAGCAGGAGGTCGACGCGGGGCTCGGCAACGGCGGCCTGGGACGGCTCGCTGCATGCTTCCTCGACTCGATGGCCACCCTCGACATTCCCGGGTACGGATACGGCATCCGCTACGAGTTCGGGATGTTCGACCAGGAGATCAAGGACGGCTGGCAGGTGGAGAAGCCGGACGAGTGGCTCCGGCTCGGCAACCCCTGGGAGATCGCGCGACCGGAGTACGGCGTCCCGGTGCGCTTCGGTGGGCACACCGAGGAGCACGCCGAGGACCACGGGCGGCTCCGGGTGCACTGGACCGGGGGCGAGCAGGTGGTGGGGATGCCGTACGACACGCCCATCGCGGGTTACGGGTGCAATACCGTCAATACGATGCGGCTGTGGCGCGCGCGCGCCAGCTCGGATTTCGATCTCCGCTACTTCAACGAGGGCGACTACGAGAAGGCGGTACTGGACAAGAACCGCTCCGAGACCATCTCCAAGGTCCTCTATCCCAGCGACGTGAAGGTGTTCGGCAAGGAGCTGCGCCTCAAGCAGCAGTACTTCTTCGTCGCCTGCTCGCTGCACGACATCGTCCGCCGTCACCTCGTCGCCTTTCCCACCCTGGAGAACTTCCCCGAGAAGGTGGCAATCCAGCTCAACGATACGCACCCCGCCATCGCCATCCCCGAGCTGATGCGCATCCTGGTGGACGAGCACTCCATCGCCTGGGAGAAGGCGTGGGAAATGACGCAGGCGAGCATCGGGTACACCAACCACACCCTGCTCACCGAGGCGTTGGAGACGTGGCCGGTGGAGCTCTTCCAACGGCTTCTGCCGCGGCACCTCGCCATCATCTACGAGATCAACCGTCGCTTCCTGCGACAGGTGATGAGCCGGTACCCGTACGACGAAGCCCGGCTTGCGCGGATGTCGGTGGTCGACGACGGCAACGGCACGCTGGAGAGCAAGCGCATCCGGATGGCGTATCTGGCGGTGGTCGGCTCGCACAGCGTGAACGGCGTGGCGGCGCTGCATACGGAGCTCTTGAAGGCGAACCTGCTGCACGACTTCCACGAGATGTGGCCGGAGCGCTTCCACAACGTCACCAACGGCGTGACGCCGCGCCGCTGGCTGCTCGCCGCCAATCCGCTCCTGGCCGACGCGATCACCACGCGGATCGGCGACGGCTGGATCACGCAGCTCGACCAGCTCGGCAAGCTGGCCGAGCATGCCGACGACCCGGCGTTTCGCAGCGAAGTGCGGGGGATCAAGCAGCGGAACAAGGAGCATCTCGCGCGTTACATCGAGGCCGAGTACCGGGTGTCGATCGATCGCGCTTCGATGTTCGACGTCCAGGTGAAGCGGCTGCACGAGTACAAGCGGCAGCTCCTCAACCTGCTGCACGTCGTCGCGCTCTATCTGCGGTTGAAGAAGAATCCGGATCTGCAGATGGTGCCCCGGACCTTCATCTTCGGCGGCAAGTCGGCGCCCGCGTATGCAACGGCGAAGCTGATCATCAAGCTGATCAACTCCGTCGCTTCGGTGGTGAACGCGGATCCGCAGATGAACGGAAAACTGCGCGTGGTTTTCCTCGCCAACTACCGGGTCTCGCTGGCGGAGCGCATCTTCCCCGCATCCGACCTCTCGGAGCAGATCTCCACCGCCGGCAAGGAGGCCAGCGGCACCGGCAACATGAAGTTCGCCCTGAACGGAGCGCTCACCATCGGGACGCTGGACGGGGCGAACATCGAGATCCGCGACGAGGTCGGCGCGGACAACTTCTTCCTCTTCGGGTTGACCGCGCAGCAGGTGTCCGACCTGCAGCGGCGCGGCTACCGGCCGCGCGAGTACTACGACAAGAACGCGGAGCTGAAGGCCGTGCTCGACCTGATCGCCTCCGGCTTCTTCGAGCCCGAGCATCCCGACGTGTTCAAGCCCCTCGTGCAGTCCTTGCTCGAGCAGGATACGTACATGCTGCTGGCGGACTTCCAGTCCTATGCGGACTGCCAGGAGCGCGTCGACAAGGCGTTCCTCGATCCGGACCAGTGGACGCGCATGGCGATCCTCAACATCGCCAAGATGGGGAAGTTCTCCTCGGACCGGAGCATCAGCGAGTACGCGGAGAACATCTGGAAGATCCGGGGCGTGCCGGGGTAGAGGATGCTCCGCAGGATCCTCCGCGCACTCTTCCGTCCTCGTCCGCCGCCTCCCCCGCCGCGTCCTCCGGATCCGCGGCTGGAAGCAGATCCTTGGCTGGGGCGGCTGTTCGCGCTGCTGCCTGACCGTTACCAGCTCGGCCCTGACGCAGCGGATGGCGCGCAGGTGCTGCGCCGGACCGGGCGGGCGCGATTCAATCCGATGCCCGTGTGGTTGCGCGCGCAGGAGCGGATGGTGCGCGGAGACTATGAGGTGCGCGGTGACTCCGCAGCGGCGAAAGCGTTGCTCGATGCGCGCGTCTCGCAGCGGCTTTCCGCGATCGGAATCGTGCAAGCGTCCGAGTCGGTCGAGGATTGGGGCGGAACGGTGCTGACTCGTCGATATGAGGGGCGCTGCGAGACGTCTGAGCAGGCGGCAGCGGCCATCCGGTTCTTCTGCGAGGAGTCGGAGCAGCAGGTGAACCTGGCCGCGGAGTGACTCCGAGCCGTTCGCATCGTCGCTACTGCGCCTTCGTCGAGGCCGGATCCCGCGATTTCCCGCGCGGAGCATCTGGCGCGGCGCCGGGCCCCTCCAGGAGCTCCGGGTGGGACTGCAGGGGCGTTGCCGGCTGCTCGATCCCCAGCCGCACGCGCACGTCGTGATCGAGGCTGGTCAGCACATCTTCGAGGCGCTGCACCCGGTCCTCGATGGCGAGGTTCTGCTGCTGCGACTTCTGGCGGTGCTCCATCTCGAGCGTCAGCTCGCGCTCCTTCAACTTGAAATACTTGACGGCGATGATTGCGAGAGCAGGAAACCCGAACACCATCAGGACGCTGACGATCAAGGCCACCGCCGCGATCAGGTAAGGGATCATGTCCGACGACATGAGAGCTATACGGAGCAGACCCGCCGGGATTTCGCCGGCCTGGGCCCGATTCGAGAGACCTCACGACATGAGCAGACCTCAGGACCGCAGCGTCACCGCCTGGGCCAACTTCTCGCTGACCAGCTTCCCGAGCTCGCTGAACAGCTCCACCCGCGACCGGGAGTCACGCCAGCACTTCGCCGCATCGTCCCACCCAAAGTGCCAGGCCTGCATGTTCGCCGACATCCAGATCTGCTGCGCCGCCGAGTGCGAGTTCACGACGAACTTCGCCCCGTCCTCGAACTCCAGCGTCAGGATGTCTGCGGCCAGATCCGACTCTACTCCGTCCACGTCCCGCAGCGCGTCGTCGAGCTTTCGCAACGTTTCCGCCGCGCGGCGGCCGAACTCCTTTTCATCCATCGCGCGCCAGCCTTTCCAGGGCGTCGCCGGCCAGCCGGAACGTCTCCCAGTCGGACAGCATCTTCGCACCGAGGCCGCGGTAGAAGTTGATCGCCGGCGTGTTCCAGTCCAGCACTTGCCAGTTCACCCGGCCGCACTTCTCCCGCACCGCGATCCGCGCCAGCTCGACCAGCAACGCCTTCCCGATACCCTTCCCGCGGAGGTGGGGCGTGACGAAGAGATCCTCGAGGTAGATTCCCCAGCGCCCGACCCAGGTCGAGTAGGTGTGGAAATAGAAGGCGAAGCCCGCCGGCGCTCCGTTCCATTCCGCCACCAGGCAGAAGTAACGAGGTTGCTCGCCGAAGCCGTCCCGGAGGAGGTCCTCCTGCGTCGCCACCACCTCCTGTGGTAACCGCTCGTACTTTGCCAGCTCGTGGATGAATGCGAGCATCTGCGGGACGTCGCGAGGCTCAGCCTTCCGGATGACGATCATGGAGCAGGAACATACACTCGCGGGCGTGCCCCTGCGCATCGTGAGCTACAACGTCCGCTACTTCGGACATGCGCTCCGTGGCCTCGCCAGCACGCGAGGAAGCAAGCGCGCCATCGCGGATGCGTTGGCCACGCTCGACCCCGCCGCCGACATCATCTGCCTGCAGGAAGTGGAGACGTTCTCGCTGCGCAGCAGCCTGGTCTTCCGCCGATCACATCGGACGGAGACGCAGCTCGAGTCGTTCATGGCCGAGCTGGAACGCGCTTTCGAGCGACGGCCGCCGCCCTTTCCCTATGACGCATTCTACTTCCGGGCCCACGTGAACCGTATCGGCAACACGCCGCTGCAGAGCATGGGGCTCGCCATCCTCGTGCACCGCTACCGCATCCGGATCGACACCCACAACTGCGAAAGCCCGCACGACATCACCTATCACCACGTGCTCCGCTGGAAGGACCGCAAGCAGACGCGGATCTGCGCCCACATGAAACTGGTCGGACCGCGCGGGAAGCCGTTCCACATCTTCAATACGCACCTGTCGCTGCCCACGCCGTTCTCACGCGAGTTCTGGACGACCTCGCAAAGGATGGGATTCGGCGTGAATCAGCTGCACGAGGCCAAGACGCTGGCCGCTTTCATCCACCGGCACGCCGGAGACGAGCCGTTCATCGTCTGCGGCGACTTCAATTCGCTGCCCGACTCGCCGGTATACCGCTTTCTCACCGACGATTGCGGCCTGGTAGGCGTGCAGAAGCACCTGCGGCAGATTGACCGCGACCCCCGCGATTTCCCCACCGCCGGCTTCATGAGGCTGCGCATGCACCTCGATCATCTCTTCTCGAGCCCCCTCGTGAACTGGCTCGATCTGGAAGGTACGTGCCGTTTCGGCGATCGCTCGAGCCCCTTCTGGGGAAAGAGCGACCACGTGCCGCTGATCGGGCGCTTCGACCTTTGATACGACGGCTCCGTGAACGAGCTGCGAAAGCTGCTGCGCCTGGCGGCGCCCATCGCCTTCACCCAGGCGGGCTACGCCATGATGGGGCTGGTCGACACCGCCGTCGTCGGCCGCCTCGGGGCGGCCCCGCTCGGCGCCGTCGGCCTCGCCAACGGCCTCTTCCTCGCCGTCGCCATCGTGGGGCTCGGAGCGATGTTGGGCCTCGATCCGCTCTTTGCGCAGGCGCTCGGAGCGCGCGACGAGGCGCGGGCCCGCGAGCTGATCTGGCAGGGGCTGTGGCTTTCGGCCGTCGTCACGCTGGCGCTGGCGCTGCCCATCGCTGCGCTGCCGTTCGCGCTCGAGCCCTGGGGCATCCCCGCCGAAGTCGTGGGCGACGCGCGGCTCTTCCTCTGGCTGCGCTTGCCCGGGCTCTGGCCCATGCTCGCGTTCGCGGCATTGCGCTCGTACCTGCAGGCGCGCGAGCAGCTCCGCGCGCTCGTGGTTGCGACGGTGGTGGCAAACGTCGCGAACTTCGCGCTGGACGTGGTCTTCGTCTTCGGGCATCTGGGCATGCCGGCGCTTGGCGCGCCCGGATCGGGGCTCGTGACCAGCATCTGCTCGCTGTTCCAGTTCGCCATTCTCGCCAAGGCGGTGCGACCTGGACGGCGCCAGCCGCCGCGGTCCGCGGACCTGCGCAAGGCTCTCTCGGTGGGAATCCCGGTCGGCTTGCAGATGGGAGCGGAGGTCGGGGTCTTTGCCCTCGTCGGCGTGCTGGCCGGCCGCCTCGGCGCGTCCAGTCTGGCGGCGCACCAGGTAGCAATCTCGCTCGCGAGCTTCACCTTCTGCGCCGCGGTCGGTGTAGGAATGGCCGGGACGGTGCGAGTCGGATGGGCGATCGGCGCGCGCGACACGCCGGCAGCACGACGCGCAGGGCTGACGGCGTTCGCCGGCGGCGCGGGCATCATGTCCATCGCTGCGCTCTGCTTCTGGCTCCTGCCCGGCGCCCTCGCGCGCATGCTCTCCGATCAACCCGACGTCATCGCCGCCTCGCTGCCGCTGCTCGCGGTCTGCGCCGTCTTCCAGCTCTCCGATGGAATCCAGGGCGTCGGCGCCGGTGTGCTCCGCGGGGCCGGCGATACCCGGTTCGCGTTTCTCGCGAACCTCGTCGGCCACTACGCCATCGGGCTGCCGGTGGCCATCGTGCTCGGCCTGCGTCTTGGCCACGGCGTGATCGGGCTGTGGTGGGGCCTGTGCGCCGGCCTCACCGCCGTGGCGATGGCGCTCTTGACGCGTTTTCTGCGCTTGTCGGCGAGAGAGATCGCACCTCTGGAGGCGCACCCCGCCGTGGCGCCGCCCCGATGAAGTTCCTCTACGACGCGCAGATCGAATCGCAGCCGGACGCCGTGGTAGCAGTATTGCGCCGGCCGGCGCCGCGCCTGGATCCGTCGCGTCCGCTGTTGTTCTGCGGCCAGGGGACATCGCTCCACGCGGCGCGCATCGCCGCGGCATGGGCCGGATATCCGGCGCAGGCTCTCGATTCGCACGACGTCGCCCTGCGGAGCGGAATTCCCTCCGGTGCGCAGGTGGTCGCCATCTCGCACTCCGGTCGCGGCTTCACCGCCGCGGTG
The DNA here is from genome assembly GCA_005879535.1 of Deltaproteobacteria bacterium. Lineage (NCBI taxonomy): Bacteria > Pseudomonadati > Myxococcota > Myxococcia > Deltaproteobacteria bacterium. The sequence goes on from VBKI01000085.1 coordinate 11,505, forward strand.
CTACGCAAGGCGCGCGCTGCCGGAGCGAGCACGTTCGCTGTGTGCGGCGACGCGGCAACCGCCGACGCCGATCACGTGGTCCGCACCTGTGCTCCCGAGCGGGCGCAGACGCACAGCGTTTCGTACGTCACCGCGCTGGCCGCCCTCGGGCAGATGCTCGGCCTCGATCTTTCCAGCGCGCCGCGTCTGCTCCGCGATGCGCTCGCCGAGCCCGCGCCCGTCGACGACGCGCGCCGCCTCGCCGGCAAGGATCCGCTGCTCGTCACGGGGTTCGGGCTCGACGCGATCACGGCCGAGGAGGCCGCGCTGAAGCTGAAGGAAGCGACGTTCCAGTGGGCAGAGGCGCTCAGCGTGGAACAGGCGTTGCACGGACCGCAGGCAGCTCTGCGTCAGGGGATGGGCGCAATCCTCTTCATTCCGGACCACGACGATGGCGGCCGCACCGTCCGGCTCCGCGACCTCTGCGCGCAGCTCGGCGTGGAAGTCGTCGACATCCGGGTTCCGGCTTCCAGCGAAGCGCTCCGCCCGATCGTCTCCATCGTCCCCGCCCAGCGCCTCGCGGCGGAGATTTCCCGCCTGACCGGCGGCGATCCCGACCACTCACGACATCCGGTGTAGCTCACGGTTTCGCGAACCGCTCCACCGCCGCAGCGAGGATCTCGGTCGCGCGCGCCAGCTCGGCGACCGGCACGAACTCACCGCTCCGGTGCGCGACGCGGATGTCTCCGGGCCCGAATACGCAGGCACTGGCGCCGAGCCGGACGAGATAAGGCAGCTCGGTCCCGAATGGAATCGTCTCCGGCGCGTTCTTCGACTCCGCGCGCAGGAAAGCGACGATCTGCGAATCCTCCGGGACCAGCACTCCCGCATCGAGCCGCTGCGCGGCCACTTCGATGCGGATGCGCTCGTCCTGGATCCGCGCGCAAGCCTGCTCGAGAAGCCTGAGCGTCGAGCCCGGATCCTGCGACGGCAGCGGCCGCCACTCCACGGCCATCGTGCAGACGCCGGGGATGACGTTCTTCGCCTTGCCTCCGGAGATCACTCCGACGTTCAACGTCGTATGCGGTGGGGCAAACGCCGGGTCGGCTTCCGCCCGGAGCTCGCCCGCGATTCGCTCCACGTCCCGCAGCACGCGCCCGGCGGCGAGAATCGCGGAGGCGCCGGTCTCCGGATATGCGCTGTGACCCTCAATCCCCCGGACCGTCACTTCCGCCAGGCAGTAACCCTTGTGCCCGAGCACCGGGATCATCCGCGTCGGCTCTCCGACGATGGCGACCCGCGGCCTGACCGCGCCCTCCTCGGCGAGGCGTCGGGCGCCGAGACACCCGACCTCCTCGTCGGCGGTGAAGACGAGTTGCAACGGCTTCGCCTGCGTAGAAACGCCTTCGTGTCCGCAGCGCCTCGCCCCAACACCTTTCCGTCCTCGCGTGCCGGCCGCAGCGCCGCGGTCCACCCTGCGTCGAAGGGGACGCAGTCGGTGTGCCCGACCAGCGAGATGCCGCCCTTCTCGCCGCCCCGATGCGCGACCAGGTTTCCCTTCTCCATCCCCGCCGCGTCCTTCCAGAGCTGTCGCCGGGTCGTCAGCCCCAGCGCGCGGGCGTGTCGCTCGAGCACGCCGAGGATCGGCAGGTTGCTGCGCGCGGACGTGGAGTCGACCGCCACCAGCTCCTCGAGAAGGGCGACGGGGTCGATCATTCCCACAGCCTCCGCATCGCGGTGCGAAAGACCGGCAGCGCACCCTCGAAGTCGAGCCCGAGCGGCTCGCCGCGCACCCAGGTCTGGTGGATCGCGGTTCGCTCCATCGAGAAGACCACGTTCGCCATCAGGTCGTCCCGATTCGCCCCCGCGATCGAGGGGTCGTCGAGATCGACGGAAATGAAATCCGCCGGCTCGCCGGGACGCAGTGCCCCGCCGCCGAGGGCGAGCGACCGCATGCCGCCCTCGCTCGCGATCCGATACAGCTTTGCGCCGAGACCGCCCACCCCGCCCTGCTCCGGGTCGAGGATCGCGCGCTGCTCCTGCACGAGCCTCAGGTGGTACTCGAGCTGGCGGCTATCCTCGAGCGGCGAGAGCTGCACCTCCGAGTCCGTGCCCACGCAGAGCCGTACGCCAGCGGCGAGCAGGAGATCCGCACGGAGCACGCCGTCGCCGAGATTCCGCTCGGTGGTCGGGCACGCGCACACCGTTGCGCGCGCACGTCCGATCGCCGCGATGTCGTCCGTGGTCAGGTGCACGCCGTGAATCGCGGTGGTTCCTTCGCGGAGCGCGCCCAATCGCTCCAGCAGCAACGCCGGCGTCGTCCCGTGCTCCGCGCGGCACTGCTCGACTTCCAGGCGCTGCTCGGAAACGTGCAGGTGCAAGGGCCAGCCGCGGCGGAAAGCTTCGCCGGCGATCTCGCGGATCCACTCCGCGGGACAGGCGCGCACGCTGTGCGGTGCCGCGCCGACCGCGACTTGCCGGGAGAGCGCCTCGAGGTTCTTCAGGTACTCGTCGGCGGAGCCTTCGATGAACCGCTTCTGCCGCGGGTTTTCGGGCATCCGGAACCCGCTTCGCGCGTACGCGACGCGCAGCAGCACCATCCGCAGGCCCGCTTCCTTCGCCGCGCGCGCGACGGCGAGGTCCAGCTCGTTCGGATCGGCATAGGGCTTTCCCGACGGATCGCGGTGCAGGTAATGGAATTCGCCCACCGCGGTGATCCCAGCCCGCGCCATTTCCAGGAAACAGAATCTGGAGACGGCGTAGAGATCCTCCGGAGACAGCCGCTCCGCCGCTGCGTACATCGCCTCGCGCCAGCTCCAGAAGTCGTCCCGCGGATGGTTCCGGTGCTCCGTCCGCCCGCGGATGGCGCGCTGGAAAGCATGGCTGTGGGCAGCCACGAGTCCGGGAAGCAAAGCGCGCCCCGGCATGGGAACGACTTCGGCACCCTGGGGCGCATCCCCCACGGATTCCACGAGCCCGTCGCGCACGACCAGCGATGCGCCCGCGTGGACATGGCCGCCGGAAAAGAGGAAATCGGGCTTCAGGGCGCGCATGGCCGGCGCGATGTAGCCTCATCTGCGGAAAAAAGCCACATCGGCGCCACGACGCGACCCTCGCGCATTGTGTAGCATGGGCGGACCCTCGCAGGAGCTTTTCTGATGAATCCTCGGTCCCTGTGCGCGATCGTGCTCGCGCTCGCGCTTCCGGCGCTCGGACAGACGGAGCCGCAGATCGAGCCGCTGGTCCCTCCCGGATCGGCCCCGGCCAAGACGAAGAAGAAGTCCAGGAAGCCACCGTCTTCCGGCGCGGCGCAGGCGGAAGGCCAGCTCTCGCTGCCGCCCCTCGCGCCGCTCACCGCGCCGCGACCCTTGAAGGCCGTCGGGGTCCTGGTGCAGGGAGCGCTTCCGGACGATGCCGCCGCGCGCGTTCGCGAAGGGTTGCGCACCGCCGCGAGCTTCGCGCCCGGCGTCAAGGAGACGCTCGCGCTGGAAGCGCCGCAGCCGTGCGCGGACGAAGCGTGTTGGGTCACGGCGGGAATTGCAGGCAATGCCGATCACGTCGCCGTTGCCTCGTGGGACACGGGCACGTTGCGCGTGAGACTCGTCGACGTCGGCTTGCGGAAGGTGGTGCAGGAGGCGCAGCGGACTGGCGTCTCCCCCGATCCCGTGGAAGCCACTGCGTGGACCGAAGCGCTGGGTTGCAAAGTGATGGTGCCCGCCGGATGCAGCGGCCAGGTGATGGTCGAGGCGGACTTCGGCATCAGCCTGGAGCTGGACGGCGAACCGTTGCGGCCCGGTGAGAAGAGGCTCGTGCCGGTCGGGGTGCACGCGCTGCGGATCAAGGAAGGCACGAGCGAGTCGCTGCGCGAGCTGCCCGTCCTTCTCGAAGGAACACCGGCGGTCTCGATCGCGTCGTCGCGACCGACTGCCCCCGCACCGACCGCGGCACCCGTAGCGGCGGTGACCGCATCGCCCTCGCCTCCTCCGGCAAAGCGCACCTGGACGCGGACGGCGGGATACGCCGCCGCAGGAGCGGCGGTGCTCGCCGCCGGTGCCGGCGCCTATTTCGGGGCGAAGAGCAAGTCCGATCTGGACAAGGCCGAATCGGGCTATCGCGCGAACGGCGGCGCGTACCAGCCCGCGGATCTGCAGGCGCTGCAGTCGGGCAACTCCGCAGCGCACACCGCGAACGCGCTCTACATCGTTTCCGGCGTCCTGCTCGCGGCAGGCGCCGTCCTCACCTTCGCCTTCTGACCCGCCATGCGCGCAACCTTCGTCGTGCTTCTCTCCGCGTCGCTCTTGGCCTGCCGGACATCTGACCTCGGCGGGTGCTCGAAAGAGGGCAATTGCTCTGCAGGCGCCGTCTGCGACCTCGCGGCGCGCGTTTGCGTCGCGACCGACGCACCGTCCTTCTCCAACATCGCCGTTTCCCCTCCAGCCGCCTTCACCGATTCGAACGGGCGCGCGTTCTTCGACACGACGGGCGGACCTCTGTCCGTGTCCGCGTCGATTGCGGGCCGCGCCGGCGTGGACCCGGCGACCGTTTGTCTCACGGCGAGCGGCGAGACGGGCGCGTGCGCGCATCCCGGGATCGCGGGCGCCGGCACCACGTTCACGTTCCCGTTGCCCCGGCCGTCAGGCACGTACGACGGGACGACGCCGCTGGATTTCACGATCAGCGCATCGAGCCCGTCGGGGCGCCAGTCGACGACTGCCGTGCAGCACGTGTACTTCGACAACCAGCCGCCGGCGATCGCCGTCGCCACGGACTCCACGCCGTATGCGCGCACCTTGCCGGACGGAGGTGCGGCACCGATCACGGTGTCCGCCACCATCGCCGACGGAGCGGGCGTCGCCTCCGCACAGCTCATCTCGGGCACCACGCGGGTACCACCCGCCAGCTCCGCCGGCAGCGAGTACACGTTCCAGTTGAATCCTGCCTCTGCTCTTCCCAACACGGAGGGCGCTTACGCGTTCCACGTCCGCGCAGTCGACGGGCTCGGGCACGAATCCACGGTCACCGCAAGCCGAACCATCGACGACGCGCCACCCGCGATCGGAACGATCAAGATCTACAAGGACACGGAGCCCGGGAGCGCGGGAGTCACATACCCGGCCCTGGTGGCGAACACCGGGTGGACCGGCAACAGCTTCATCTTCAACGACACGGTGCACGTGAAGGGCAGCATCAGCGACATGAGCGGCATCGGCCTCGCGACATTGCGCGTCGATGGGATCGACCTGTCCGGCGGAACGAGCACAGGGACGGCGCAGTCTCTCGGTTGCACTAGCGGCAGCACGACCTGCTCGTTCGACGTCAGCGTACAGCTCAACGCCCCGCAGAACGGGGCCTTCCATACCGGCACCGCCACGGCTGCGCTGCCGGGGAGCGCAGCGCTGATTCCGAGCGGCTTCCTCCACGTCGTGATCGCAGCAGAGGACAATGCGTCGGCATACACTGGCGCAGCGGCGCGCCATGCAGCCTCGCCCAGGGACACACCGGTTCGGGCGACGCGGCTGCTCTGGAGCACAGTGCTCAACACGACCGCGGCAGCGGTGACGGGCCTCGCCGTTCATCCGGACCTTGATCTCATCGCGACCACGGATGGCGGCGTCACGACCCTGTTCAGTCTTGGCGCCGATCAAGGAGCGATCCATTGGAGCACCGATGCGGGCACCGTGTTCGGACCGCCAGCCATCGGCGCTGGAAGCGCGGGAACTCCGATCTACACGGCGAATCTGGCGGGCGTGATCAGCGCGTTCGCTCCGGACGGAGGGGTCCTCTGGACGACGGCGACCGGCCACGCCATATCGGTAGGGCCAGCGGTTGCCGCGGGCACCGTTGCCGGAGTTCCGGTCGACCAAATCATCGTCGCAGACAACGTCAATGCCGCGACCGGACAGACCCTCTGGAGTGTTGCGGCGCCGGCGAATAAGCCCGCATTGCGCTCGCAGCCAGCGGATGATCGCGACCGGCATGCGTCACCCATGGTGTTCGACGGCGGCGTGTGGTTCGGCACTTCGTCCAGCATCGACTGGCACGCCTTGACGGACGACGGCGGTATCGGCCCTTCGGTCGTCGTGGCGGACTCGATCGGAAATCCCTATTACGGCACGATCACGGACGGTGCCCGCGTCTTCGCCGCGTCACGCATTTCCACGACCGGTTCGACCTTGCTCGCATTCACACCGCTTCTGGGCACCGCGTGGTCGAAGAACCTGACGGATGGGGGGCTGTCCGCAGAGCCGACACTCGGTATCGACGGCAAGCTTTACGCCTCGGAAGCGGACGGTGGCACCGAAGGCCGCGTCACGGCATATGAGCCCGCGACGGGCGCCATCGCGAGCATCGTCGTTCCAGCCCTCGGCTCTCCTGGACAGGTGCCACTCCACGGGTCCGACGACCATTGGTACCTCCCGCGCGCACCAGGCTTCCTTCTCGCGTTCCATCACGGCCAGACATCGTGGACCTTCGACCCGCCGGGCACGGTTCTTCGGGGAGCGATGATGGACTGCAACGGCAGGCTCTTCGTCGGCACCGGGGCCTCGTCGCCGACCATCTGGGCGTTCATCACCGACGATCACGGTCTCGCCGACACTCCTTGGCCCTCGTGGCGTCGCGACGGACGCAACAGCGGCAATGCCGGCGCGCCGAAGTACGGCATCCGTATCGCGCCGAACAGCTGCGATCAGTAAAGTTGCCCCCCGTGCGCGCCGTGGCATTGGTGCGCCATGCGCGCCATCGAGGCGGTGCTGCTGCAAGGCAGCGAGCTCTACCGCGAGGTGATCCTCGACAAGCTCGCGCACGCGCGCGAGTCGGTGCTGATCGCCACCGCCAACCTGAAGGACATGCAGGTCGAGCGCGACGGGAAGTTCGTTTCCGTTCTCGCTCTCTTCTCCGACCTCGCGGCACGCGGCGTCGACCTTCGCATCCTCCACGCCGAATTGCCCTCGCGCCCCTTCCGCGCCTCGTTCGAGAAGCGGCGCCGCCTCACCGCCGGCGGCCTGTCGCTGAAGATCTGTCCCCGCGTCCACTTCAAGGCGGTGGTGATCGACGGCGCCTGGGTCTACGCCGGCAGCGCCAACCTCACCGGCGCCGGCCTCGGCGCCAAAGGCGAAGGCCGGCGCAACTTCGAGGTCGGCTTCTGCAGCGAGGATTTCGAGATCGTCGACCGCGTCAAGGCGCTGTTCGAGGCGATCTGGACGGGCGCCGAATGCGCCTCGTGCAAGCTGCGCAGCGTCTGTCCGGATCCGATCGGCGCCGAACCGCCGCGCGCGTTCCGCCTCGGCCGCGCGCGCCGGCTCCGCCGCTGAGTTATACTGAACGCCCGTATGGGTCGCACCGGCAGCGCACTCCTTCCCCTGCACGGCGGACGCGTGCCCGACTGGCTCGCGTCGCGCATGGCGCGCCTCGGCGGAGTGATGGTGGAGGCGCTGGTGCTCGAGGAAGGCCCGCACGGCGTCCTGCGTCGCCTCGCGCACCCGTTCTGGTTCCAGGCGCTCGGGTGCGTGATGGGAATGGACTGGCACTCGAGCGGAATCACCACCAGCGTGCTGGGCGCGCTCAAGCGGGGCCTCGCCGGGCGCGAGCGTGAGATCGGCCTGACCGTCTGCGGCGGCCGCGGCCGTCACTCGCGTCGCACGCCGATGGAGCTGGTGCAGTTCGGAGAACGGACCGGCATCGATGGAGAGGCGCTGGCGCGCACCAGCCGGCTCGTCGCCAAGGTGGACAGCGCGCTCGTCCAGGACGGCTTCGATCTCTACCTGCACGGGTTCGTCGTCGCGAACGACGGCGCCTGGACGGTCGTCCAGCAGGGCATGAACACCGACCGTCGCCAGGCGCGCCGATATCACTGGCTCTCCGAGGGCGTACGCAGCTTCGTGGAGGAGCCGCATGCCGCAATCGAAGGCCGTCCCGGAGGATCGATTCTCAACCTGACCGACCGGCGCGCCGCCGCTTCACGAGAGGCGGCGCTCGAGTTGTCGCGCGCGCCCGAGCGCGTGCTCCACGAGCTGCCCCGCCTGCAGATGCCGGCCCATCACGAGGTCCGCCGATCCGACGTCTTCCTCCGGCGCCTGCACGGCACCCTCGCCGCCGCCCGGGAATCCGGGCCGCGCGATTTCCCCGACTTGCTGCTGCAGCGCGGTGTGGGTGCCCGGACGGTCGAGGCGCTGGCGGCGGTCGCCGAGGTGCTCCATGGAGCGCCCTGCCGCTTCAGCGATCCGGCGCGCTTCTCCCTCGCGCACGGCGGCAAGGACGGCCATCCCTTCCCCGTCCCCCTGCGCGTGTACGACCGGACCATCTCGGTCCTCAAACAGGCGGTCGCAGCCGCGCGCCTCGGGCGCACCGAGAAGCTCGATGGCATCCGACGCCTCGACGAACAGGCGCGCCGTCTCGAATCATCGGCGTCTGGGCCCGACTTCGAGCAATACGTCGCCGGTGAGCAGGCGGATTCTCACGAGTACGGCGGCCGCGACGTTTCCGGCCCCGCCCAAAAGCCGCCGCAACGTCAGCTCGCCCTCTTCTCATGACCGAACGCCTCTACCTGCAGGATCCTTATCTGAAGTCGTTTCGCGCCCGCGTGCTCGAGGTCCGCGATTTGAACGGACGTCCGGCCGCCGTTCTCGACCGGACCGCGTTCTATCCGGAAGGCGGAGGACAGCCTGGCGATCGCGGAACGATCGGCAGTGTGAAGGTCGTCGACACGCAGGAACGCGCCGGCGACGTCCTGCACGTGCTGGACGCGCCGGTCGAATCCGGCGAGGTCGCCGCGGAGATCGACTGGCGCCGCCGTTTCGATCACATGCAGCAGCACCACGGCCAGCACCTGCTCTCGGCGGCGTTCGACAAGCTCGGAGCGCCGACGGTCTCCTTCCATCTCGGAGAGCGGATCTGCACCATCGATCTCGATGCAGGACTGGGAACCCTGGATTTGGCGCGCGCGGAATCGATGGCCAACGAGAGCATCTGGCGCGATCTGCCGGTCGTCGCGCGAGACTTCACCGGCGAGGAACGCGCCAGGTTGCCACTGCGCAAGGAGCCCATGAAAGGCGACCGGGTGGTGGTGGTGGAGGGAGTCGACGCCTCGCCGTGCGGAGGAACGCACCCGGCGCGCACCGGCGAAGTCGGATGCATCGCCGTCCTTCGGGCGCAGAAGTGGGGCGAAGGGAAATCGCGGATCGAGTTCGCCTGCGGCGCGCGCGTGGTTCGCTTGCTCCACGAAACCAGCGACCTGGTCAGCGGAGCCGCCGAGGCCCTCAAATGCGCGCCCGCCGACGTCGCGCAGGCGGCGGCGCGCATCGCCGCCGAATCGCAAACGCGGAGGAAGGCTGCGGAAGGATTGCTCGAAGAGCTCGCCGGGCTGGAGGCGCTGCGGCTGAAGGCGCAGCCCTCGCCCATCGTCGCGAAGCTTGACCGTGGAGCCGCCTTCGCCCGGGCCGTCGCACAGCGGCTTTCGCAGGAAGGCGGAACCGCGCTGCTCGCGGCCATCGAAGACGGACGGGCTCATCTCGTGTTCGCGCGTCCGAAGGGGGCCGAGGGACCTGCGATGGGCGTGCTGCTCAAGGAAGCGCTGGCGGTCCTGGGTGGAAAGGGGGGCGGCGGACCCGACTTCGCGCAGGGCAGCGGCGCGCCGGAGAAGCTCGACGACGCGCTTGCGCTCGCCGCCCACAGGCTCGTACATCCGTGAATTTCGGGCAGAAAGCGGCCGTGGTACCATCGCCTTGCTCCCGGCCCCACAGGCCGCCAACCGCTTCACAAGGGCCCGATGCGACTTCCGGTCAAGCTGTCGCTCCTGCTCTCGGCGGCTACCTGCTTCCCGCTCCTGCTCGCCACCGCGTTCACGCTGCCGCGCGGTCGAGAGGCGCTGCGGAGCCAGCTCGACGAAATCTACGCCCAGGACGCCCGGACGCTCGCGGGTGAGGTCCACCGGACGCTCGTCGACAAGCTCGACTCGCTCACGCTTGCTGCTTCCACGCTGAGGCTCCACGAGCTCGATCCCGAGGCCCGCGAGCAGGCGCTGCTCTTGATCTACAAGGAGACGCGGGGCGCGGACATCGTCGGCCTCTTCGACTCCAGAGCAGACGCGGTCGGCAACATCATCCGGTTCGCGAGGCTCCAGGGCGTTCTCGCCTCGGAGCATGAGCCCATCGACGATGCTGCCCTGTCCATGTACGCCGGCAAGGTGCCGCTGCAGGGCGCGCTCCAGGCGGGTCTCGCCATCGGGCCCGTCTACATCCTGCCGGACGCCGAAGGACGTCCCATTCCCCGCCTCGTGCTCGCCGTTGCCGTGCCCGGCACGCGCGGAACGCGGTGGGTGGTCGCGGTGGAGGTGTCGCTGCGCAGGCTCGCCGACAGCTTCGAGCGCTTCCGTCCCGGCGAGTCTGGTGCGGCCTTCCTCGTCGACGGCGAAGGCAAGGTGATCTTCCACCCGAACCGGGAGCTGATGCTCAAACGGGTGACGCTCCGCGACCATCCGCTGCTCAAGGGCACGCAAAGCGACGACTGGCTGGGCGCGAACGCCCCCGTACCGCTCCTGGGGTGGAAGGCGGTGGTGCAGGAGTCCGCCGCCGAGGCGTTGGGCCCGCTGCGCCATCTCGCCCGCGACGCCTATCTCTGGCTCGCTCTCGGCCTCCTGGTCGCGGTGCTCCTCGGATTCAGCTCGGTTCGCACGGTCACGGCGCCGGTGCAGAAGCTGCGCGAGGCGGCCCTCGCAGTCACCGGCGGCGCGCTGGAAACCATCGTGGACGTGAAACGCCGCGACGAGCTGGGCGAGCTCGCCGACGCCTTCAACACCATGACCCGCGGATTGCGCGAGCGGGAAGGCATGAAGGTCACGCTCGCCCTCTCCGAAACGCTGGAGCTGAAGGAGGTGCTGGAACGCCTCCTCGACAGCCTGGGCCGCGCCGTCCGATTCGACGAGGCGTCCGTCCTGGTGGAGACCCGCGACGGCATGGACGTGATCGTCAGCCGCGGACCGCGAGGCAAGGACAAGTCGCAGCGCATCGTGCCGACCGCCGCGCACGTGGAGCGCGCCGTCACCACGCACCTGCCCGCGCTCAACGACGGCCGCCAGATGATGGCGCTGCCGCTGATCCAGCGTGGCGTGGCGATCGGCGTGGTCTGCCTGGAGAGCCACCATGCTTACACCGACGCCGAGGTCCGCCTGACGCAGTCGCTCACGCAGCCGGCGGCGATGGCCGTGGAGAACGCGCGGCTCTTCGACGAGGTCCAGCGCCTGGCCACCCTCGACGGCCTGACCGGCACGTACAACCGGCGCCACTTCATGGAACTGGCGCAGCGCGAGTACGACAACGCGCGCCGCTTCGGGCATCCGCTGACGGCGATGATGCTCGACGTCGACCACTTCAAACGGATCAACGACCGCCACGGACATCACGTCGGCGACCAGGTGTTGCGCATCCTCGCCGATCGCTGCCGCACGGCACTGCGCTCGGTGGACGTCCTCGGCCGCTACGGCGGCGAGGAGTTCGCCATCCTGCTGCCCGGGAGCACGCAGCACCACGCCGCGACCGTGCTGGCGGAGCGCATCCGGCGCCGCGTCGCCGACGAACCCATCCGCACCGACGACGGCGCGGTGAAAGTCACGGTCAGCGTCGGCGTCGCCGAGCTGGACGAGGAGATGCGGAATCCCGGCGACTTGTTCAAGCGCGCCGACGCCGCGCTCTACGAGGCGAAGCAGGCGGGCCGCAACCGCGTGGTCGAAGACGCCGTCGCGTGATACTGAGCGGACATGTTCCGCCACGACTGGACGCTCGCCGAGGTCCGCGCGATCCACGATCTGCCGCTGCTCGACCTCGTCCACCGCGCGCAGACCGTGCACCGCGAGCACTTCGGTGACAACCGGGTGCAGCTTTGCTCGCTGCTCTCGGTGAAGACCGGAGGTTGCCCCGAGGACTGCGCGTATTGCCCGCAGGCGGCGCGGTATCACACCGACGTGCAGGCCGAGCCGCTGATGGAGGTCGACGACGTGCTCGCCGCCGCCCGCAAGGCGCGGGAGGCCGGCGCGACGCGTTTCTGCATGGGCGCGGCCTGGCGCGAGGTGAAGGACGGGCAGCAGTTCGACCGGGTGCTGGAGATGGTCCGGGGAGTGAAGCGGCTGGGCATGGAAGCCTGCTGCACGCTGGGGATGCTCACCGCGGCGCAGGCGGGCCGGCTGAAGGAGGCGGGCCTCGATGCGTACAACCACAACCTGGACACCAGCCGCGCGAAATACGGCGACATCATCACGACCCGCACGTACGACGAGCGGCTGCGGACGCTGGACAACGTGCGCCGGGCCGGGATCTCGGTGTGCTGCGGCGGGATCCTCGGGATGGGCGAGTCGGTCGACGATCGGTGCGAGATGCTGCGGATGCTGGCGGCGCAGGAGCCGCATCCGGAGTCGGTGCCGATCAACATGCTGGTCGCGATCGCGGGGACGCCGCTGGCAGCCAGACCTCCGGTCAGCACGGTGGAGATGGTCCGCGCCATCGCCACGGCGCGCATCCTCATGCCTCGCGCCATGGTGCGGCTCTCCGCCGGGCGGCAGCAGATGAGCGAGGAGGCGCAGCTCCTCTGTATGATGGCGGGAGCGAACAGCGTCTTCTTCGGAGACAAGCTGCTCACCACCGGCAACCCGGAGTACGCGCAGGACATGGCGCTCTTCGAAGCGGCCGGAATCGCGGCCCTCGAACCACGTCTTTGACATCCAGTTAGCGCTTGGCTAGGTTGCGCAGTGCCCGGAGGCCCCGGGCGGCGCGGACTTTCGCCCACCTTGAGTGACGCGCCTAACAAATCTCACTCTAAGCGGCTGGGCTTTTTTTCAGCCATCGTGGTGGGCGGGAAGGTTGCCCGCCGTGGCCGACAATCGCTCCACCGAACCGAAGCCGGGGACGCTCGCCGTCCACGGCGGAGAAACGCGCAAGAAGGCGCACGACTCCGTCACCACCCCCATCGTCTGGTCCGCGACGTATGCGTTCGCGAACACCGCCGAGATCGAGAGCTATTTCAAGGGCGACATCGAGCGCGAGGAGTACGGCCGCTACGGCAATCCGACGGTCCGCGCCGCGGAGAAGAAGCTTGCGGCATTGGAGGGAGCCGAGGACACCGCTCTCTTCTCCAGCGGGATGGCGGCGGCGACCACCGCGCTCTTCGAGCTCCTCAAGGCCGGTGATCACGTCGTCCTCACGAACGACTGCTACCGGCGGACGCGGCAGTTCGTCACCAAATTCCTCTCGAGGCTCGGCGTCGAGTCCACGTTGGTCGCGCCGGGCGACGAGGAGGCGCTTCGCGCGGCGTTGCGGCCCGGACGCACGAAGGTGATCCTCGCCGAATCGCCGACGAACCCGTATCTGCGCGTCGCGGACCTCTCCGCCTTCGTCCGCGTGCGCAACTCCTGCCCCGGCACCAACCTGATCATCGACGGGACCTTCGCGACGCCGGTGAACCAACGCCCGCTTGCGGAAGGCGTGGATCTGGTCATTCACTCCTGCACGAAATACCTCGGCGGCCACAACGATCTGCTGGCAGGGGCGGTCTGCGGGCGGGCCGGGCTGGTGCAGGCGATCAAGGACTTGCGCGGCGTCCTCGGAGGCGTCCTCGATCCGCAGAGCGCGTTCCTGCTCATCCGCGGTCTGAAGACGCTGCCGCTCCGGGTGCAGCGGCAGAACCAGACCGCGTTGGAAGTCGCGGCCTGGCTCGAGAGACACCCGCGCGTGCGCCAGGTCTTCTATCCGGGGCTGGAGAGCCATCCCGATCACGCGATCGCGCGCAGGCAGATGCGCGGATTCGGGGGCGTGGTGAGCTTCCGGATCCGCGGAGATGCGCGCGAGACGTCGCGGGTGATCGACGCGTGCAAGCTCGCCACCATCGCGCCCTCGCTCGGCGCGGCGGAAACCCTGATCGAGCAGCCGGCCTACATGTCCTACTTCGAGTTGACCACCGCGGAGCGCGAGGCGATCGGCATCTACGACGACCTCGTGCGCCTCTCGCTGGGTCTCGAGGACGCAGAAGACGTCATCGCCGATCTGGAGCAGGCGTTGTCGGCGTAGACTCCCGCCATGGACGCGGACGAGCGGCTGCGCGGCTCCGGGCTCGGGCTCGCCGCCGCCTTGCTCTTCGGTCTCGGCGCGCCGCTGTCGAAGCTGCTCCTTCCCAGCGCCAGGCCGCTCACCCTCGCCGCGCTCCTGTATCTCGGCGCGGGCGCGGCCTTCCTGGTGGCGCGCCGCCGCGCAGCCGAAGCCCGGCTGACGCGGGCGGATGCGCCCATCCTCGCGGGGGCCGTGATCGCCGGGGCCGCCCTCGGTCCGGTGCTGATGCTGTGGGGCCTCTCCCGCGTCAGCGGCCTCGCGGGGTCGCTGCTGCTCAATCTCGAGGCGCCGTTCACCATCGCGCTCGCCGTCTTCGCGTTCGGCGAGCACCTGTCCGTGCGCGAGGGCCTTTCCGCGGCGGTGATCGTCCTTGGGGCTGCGCTCCTCGGTGCCCGCGGCGAGTGGTCGGGCTCGGTCGCGGGCGCCGCGGCCATTGCGGTCGCTTGCGCTTGCTGGGCGCTGGACAACAACCTCGCGGCGATCCTCTCGCTCAAGGACCCGGTCCAGGTCTTGCGCATCAAGGCGCTCTGCGCGGGAGCGGCAAATCTGTTTCTCGCGCTCGCCCTTGGACAGCCGCTGCCGCCCCTGACCGTCTGCGCCGGGGCCCTGGCGGTCGGCGCGGTGAGCTACGGCGCCAGCCTTCTCCTTTACCTCCGCGCCCAGCGCGCTCTGGGCGCGGCCCGGCAAAGCGCGCTCTTCGCCGTCGCTCCCTTCGCGGGGGCGGCTGCGTCCATCCCGCTGCTCGGCGATCGGCCTGCGCCAGCGGACTACGCGGGTGCAGCCCTGATGATGCTCGGCGTCGCTGCCCTCTTGCGCGCGAAGCACGCCCACGTGCACACGCACGAACCGATGGAACATGACCATCTGCACGTCCATGACGTCCATCACCAGCATCCGCATGAGGGTCCGCGCACGGAACCGCACGCCCACCCCCACCGGCACGATGCGCTCACGCACGCGCATGCCCACGTCTCGGACGCGCACCACCGTCATCGGCATCGGTAGCGAAGGAACAGGTGCGAGCCGTGTCTCCGCAGCGAGAGCAGCTCCAGCGGAGCACCCGCGAGATCGCGCTTTTCCGTGAGGGCCTTGCGTGCGTCGCCCGGCCAGCGGCCGAAGAGCCGCGGTGAGAGAGTCAAGAACATCTCGTCGACGAGCCGCGCCGCGGCGAGCTCGGCGAAAAGCCCGGGACCGCCTTCGCAGAGGATTCGCCGGCGGCCGTCCCGGCGGAGGGTGGCGACGATCTCGTGCGGTTCCAGCTTGCCGCGCAGGACCACTGCGCCTTCTCGCAGGGCGGGGTGGTCCGGATCGATCCTTCCCGAGCCTGTGACGACATAGAGCGTCGGACGCTCGCGGAGCCCGAGCGCCCGGCGCGTCTCTGCGAACGACGGTGCGGCCCCGGGAAAGATCGACTCCGGAAACCAGAGATCGTTCCTGGCGGCGCGCAGAGTTCCAGCGCCGATCAGCACCGCGTCCGCGCAGGCGCGCAACAGACCCATCAGGAAGCGATCCGCCTCCGACCCGCCGCTGACGATTCCACCGGATTCGCCGCCTGCATCCGGGAATGCAACCACGCCGTCGACGGACTCTACGAAGTTCGTCACCAGGCAATCGGCGGGCAGCGAGAGGACGCCTCCATATGCAGCGGCGAGGGCCGGCGGAAGCGGCAGCCCCGCCGCGGCGGATTCGAACATCACCTCGAGCTGGGGAAACGATTGCAAGCCACGCTCCGCGGTGCGACAAGCGCGCCGTGCCGATCCTCGTCGTCGGACACTATTGCCACGACACGCTGGTGCGCAACGCATCCGTCGAGCAGGTCCTCGGCGGATCGTCGGCGTACGCTTCCGCCATCCTCGCTGCCCTCGGCGAGGCGCACGAGGTCGTCGCGAAGGTCGGCGACGACTTCCGGTATGCGCACGAGGTCTCGCGCAAACCGGCGGTCGTCCCCGGTCGCACGACGGCCTTCGTCGACGCTTATCGCGGCGCGGTTCGAACGGAGCGCGTGGATGCGGTCGCTCCCGCCATCGAGCCGGAGGAGCTTCGCGGTACGTGGGACGTCGGCCTCGCCTGCGCCATCGCCGGGGAGATCCCGCTCCGGACACTGCAGCGCCTCCGCCAGATCAGCAGGATCGTGCTCGCGGACGCGCAATCCATCCTGCGGGACGTGACCGGGCGCGGCGAAGTGGTCCTGCGGCCGCCGGAGCCTGGGGCCACGGAGGCCATCGACGTGTTGAAGGCGAGCCGGGACGAGGCCCAGGTCCTGGACGTGGCCGCGCTGCGCAAGAGGCTGACGTTGATCGTCACGGACGGAGCGCGCGGGTGCACCGTGCTGAACCGCCAGGGCCAGCTGTCCATCGCGGCGTACCCGGCGGAGGAGAAGGACGCCACCGGCGCCGGCGACTGTTTTCTCGCGGGCGTTGCAGCGGGGCTCGCACGCGGTCTTCCTGTCGAGGAGGCCGCGCGGCTCGGATCATGGTGCGGCGCGCGCGCCGTGGAACACGTCGGCGTTCCGCGGCTCAGCCCGGGCGACCGCCTGGGTTAGAACCGACCCGCCGCTGCGGTGAGCGCGAGGCCGTTCGTGTTGGATACCGCCGGATTGGCGTCAGCGACTGCCCGCCGCGGAGGCGCCTGCGTCGCAGCCTCGTACACTCCATACCCCGCGCCTGCCAGGATGCCGATGCCGGCGCCGAGCATGAGATTCCGGGCCCAGTTGTTTCCGTTGTCGATGAGCGTGATGCCGGCGCCGACCACGGCACCGGCGACTCCTCCGTACAGAGCGTCAGTAGCGATGATCGCGACCGCGGAGCGGCCGGAAGGCGCCGTCGTCACGCCACCGACGTCCTCGTCGCTGCGCACGGTAGTTCGCGGCGGCGGTGGCGCATAGCCCGGATCGCCGGGATTCACGACTACCTGGGTCGAGGAAGAGGGCGGCGGTGGTTGTTGCTGCGTCGTGGTGGTGGTCGTCGTCGGTGGAGGAGGTTGCGCCGCAGGTTGCTGCGGCTGATTGGTGGTCGTCGTGGTCGTCTGCGCGAACGCGGGCAGCGCGGTGCAGACGAGCGCGAGCGCGATGAATTTCGACATGGATGTCTCCCCGGTGTTTCCGGAACGGTTGTCGCGGCGCCGCCGTCCGACAATCCCCGGCCTCGCGTGCGCTTGCCGGGCCGCACTACCGACGAGCGGGCCGATTTACTTCCGTTGGAGGCATTCGCACGTTCCCGGGCATGGGCGGACAAGGAATGATCCCCGAGGACGGCAAGGGCGGAATCGTGGAGGGCACGAAGGAGGCGCAGGAACGGCGCGAAAAAAACGCCTTCGAGCTGCCTCACGGAGCGGCGCCCCGCGCTGGAATGCAGGGGCGAAAGGAGCGTGGCGCAGCGCCGACACCGACTCTCGAGCGCCCGGGGACGACGCCGGAGGCGACGCCGGGATCCGGCGGAGGCGTCGGGAAGACGGAAAAGCCCGAGCCGCCGCGCGAAGGCGGACGCGTCCAGGACCCGAAGAACCGCAATACGCCCTGAAGTCAGGCTCCGCCGGCAAGGCGGCGCGGCGCTCGAACCGGGCCGCCCGCCAGCTCCGCGGCGATGCGCCCGAGCGTAGCGATCGCCGCCTCGACGCGCGACGACCAGGCAACGCCGCAGCTCAACCGGACACAGTTTTCATAGCCCTGACGCGCAGAAAAGATCGGTCCGGGTGCGATGGCGATGCCGGCCGCGAGCGCGCGGTCGTGCAGCTCGAGGGAAGAGATTCCCTCGGGCATCTCGACCCAGAGCACGCCGCCTCCGTCGGGACGCGTGGCCCGGGTCCCGGCGGGAAAGTGCGCCGCGACGCAGTCGCCGAGGCTTCGCATCGTCGCGGCGATGGACTTCCGCAGGGAGCGCAAGTGCCGCTCGTAGTGGCCGCCGGCGAGAAACTCGGCCATCGCCAGCTGCTGCAGCGAAGCGGTCGCGATGGTCTGCGCGAACTTCAGCAGCGACACGCGCTCGCGGAACTTGCCCGCGGCGACCCACCCGACGCGCCAGCCCGGCGCCAGCGTCTTGGAGAAGCTGCCGCAGTGGAGAACGAGCCCGCGCTGATCGAACGACTTCGCGGCCCGGGGGCGCGAGCTTCCGAAATAGACGTCGCCGTACAGATCGTCCTCGATGAGCGGTACGCCGCGACCGGCGAGCAGGGTCACGAGCCGCTCCTTGTTCTCGTCGGGCATCACGCAGCCGAGCGGATTGGAGAAGTTGGTCACCGCCAGCACGGCGGCGATCCGGCGCGTCTTCAGCACCCGCGCGAGAGCATCGAGGTCCATTCCCTCGCGCGGACAGCTGGGGATCTCCACCGCTCTCAGGCCCAGCGCCTCGATCAGTTGCAGTGAGCCAAAAAAAGCAGGCGATTCGATGGCGATGGCGTCTCCACGGCGCGCGACGGCCAGCAGCGAGAGCTGCACCGCCTCCATCGCGCCGGAGGTGACGATGAAGTCGTCCGGGGAAAGCGCGCACCCCCACTCCAGCGACCTGCGCGCGAGCTGCCGCCGGAGCGAACGCGCTCCCGGTGGAAGCTCGTACGTGAATCCCCGGCCCTCGCGCGCGATCCCCGCCGCAATGCGCCCAAGCTTTCCCCAGGGGAACAACTCGGGATCCGGCTGGTTGCAACCGAGCGGGACCAGGTCCGGGTCGCGCGCGCTCTCCACGACTTTCGCGACCAGCGCGCTGACGGTTACCGGCGTGGCGCCGGCGGACGGTCGCGTCGCCGGCGGCTCGGGTGGGAGCGCCCGCTGACGCCGGACGTAATGTCCGGACTGCGGACGGGCCTCGATCAGGCCGCGCGCCTCGAGCGTCAGATACGCCTGCAACACGGTGGAGACGCTGACCCTCTCCCGTTCGGACAGCCCGCGCACCGAGGGCAGGCGATCGCCGGGGCGCAGCGCTCCGACTCTCAAGGCTTCCTCGATCTTTCCGGAAACGCGCTCGTACAAGCGGATCTGGTGCATGTGCGCAGTCTGGCGGGAACCGGCACAGCCTGCAAGGGCGCCGCTCTGTGCTGGTCACAGTTGAGCGACACTGCATCTGTTCCGATCCGCGCGCCGCAGGGTAGATCATGCGACCATGCGTCCGGATACCCTGCTCGTCCATGCCGGTGAGCCGCGGCCGCGCGACGGCGGCGCGGTGGCGATGCCGATCTACCAGTCGAGCACGTTCGAGGAGACGGAGGCGCGGGGCTACCACGACATCCGCTACGCACGCCTCTCGAACACGCCCACGCACGAAGCGCTCCACGCCAAGCTGGCTGCGCTCGAGGAGGCAGAAGCGGCGCTGGCGACGGCCAGCGGCATGGCGGCGGTGAGCGCGGCGCTCCTCTCCGTGCTCCGGGCAGGCGATCACGTCGTTGCGCAGGACGGCCTCTACGGGGGCACGCACGACCTGCTCACGCGCGATCTGCCGCGGCTCGGAATCACGGTGACGTTCGTTTCCGGAGACGATCCCGCAGCCTGGCGCGCCGCCGCCACACCGAAGACGCGCGTGTTCTACGTCGAGGCGCTCACCAACCCACTGCTGCGCGTCGCCGATCTTCCCGCCGCCGCTGCGTTCGCCCGGGAGCGCGACCTGGTCTCGATCATCGACAACACCTTCGCGACGCCGCTCGCCTTCCGGCCGCTGCGACATCGGTTCGATCTGGTCCTGCACAGCGCGACCAAGTACCTGAATGGCCATAGCGACGTCATCGCCGGCGCGGTGATGGGATCCGCGGCGCGGGTCCGCGAAGTGAAGCGGACGCTCGACCACCTGGGTGGCTCGCTCGATCCCCACGCCTGTTTCCTCCTGCAGCGGGGGCTGAAGACGCTGGGCGTCCGCTACCGTCAGCAGTGCGCGACCTCGCTGGCGGTGGCGAAGTTCCTCGAGAAGCAGCGGGCGGTGGCGCGCGTGAACCACCCTGGGCTCGAGAGCCATCCCCAGCACTCGCGGGCGCGCGAGCTCTTCGCTCACTTCGGAGGCATGCTCAGCTTCGAGCTGAAGGGCGGAGCCGACGCGGCCGAGCGGATGTTCTCGGAGCTGAAGATCCCGCTGCATGCGCCCAGCCTGGGTGGTCCGGAGACGCTGGTCACCCGGCCGGCGGCGAGCTCGCACGTCGGGCTCACGGCGGAGGAGCGCGCGCGGATCGGAATCTCCGACGGACTGGTCCGCGTCTCCATCGGGCTCGAGGCCGCGGAGGACCTGATGGAGGACTTCGCTCAGGCACTCCGGGAGGGGTGAGGGCTCAGCCAAGCCGAAGCGCGGAGACGTGCGCCTCGATCGCCCTGACCAGCTTTTCGTTCGTCCTCAGGAAGCGCGCCATCTGCACCAGCTTCTCGGCGGCCTGGACCAGCCGCGCGTGGCGATCGCGCGACGCGAGCACCAGGGACTCCGTGCCCTCGTCGGCGCGTCCGGGGCCCACGTGCTCCGCCATGGCGAGCTGGATCTGGAGATCGCGGACGCGGCTGTCCTTGTCCTTCAGCTCCTGCTGCAGAGCGGTGAGCTTCACCAAGAGACCGTCGCGCTCGTCGCGCAGGCGTACGCCCCGGATCGCGGACTGGACCCGGTCCGCGATGGTGTCGAGCTCCGGAGAAGGCTTCTCGACGTAATCCTGGGCGCCGATCCGCAGCGCTTCCACCGCGGAACCCATCGAGGGATAGGCCGTCATCATGATGCATGCACAGCGCGGCTGCCGCCTGCGGAGGTGCCGCAACACTTCGACGCCGTCGATTCCGCGGCCCAGGTTCTTGTCCACCAGCGCCGCGTCGAACTGCTGCTCGCTCACCAGCTCGAGCGCGCGCTCTCCCGAAGGAGCGCCCACTGCCGCGAAGCCGGCGGCGCCGAGCGTCTGCCCCAGCAGCCGGACCAGCTCTGGTTCGTCGTCGACGACGAGGACCTTCTGCATTGCAGAGCAAGACAACCGCGAGGCGGACCTGGGAGCAAGGCGTGGAGATCGCACCTTTGCCCACCGTCTGGCATTCTCGGCTCCGTGGTGAACAGAACGGCTACATTACGGAGGCTGCTTTCGCTGGCGCGCCCCGAGTGGAAGCTCCTCGGCGCCGGCGTCCTGTTCCTCGGCCTCGGCAGCGCGATGGCCCTGCTCTATCCGCAGGGCATGCGCATCATCATCGACGGCGTCCTCGGAGGCGGGAGCCCGGCGCAGATCGACCGCGCGGCGCTGTTCATGGTCCTGGTCGCGTTGCTGCAAGCCGTCGCCGTGTCCGCCCGCTTCACCCTGATCTCGCTGGCCGGCGAGCGCGCGGTGACGCGCATCCGCGAGCGGCTCTTCTCCGGCATCCTCGACCAGGAGATTGGCTTCTTCGATCGGCGGCGCACCGGCGAGCTGACCAGCCGCCTCGCCTCGGACACCGCCGTGCTCCAGAGCGCGGTCAGCGCGAATATCTCCATCGGGCTGCGCAGCGTCGCGCAGATCGCCGGGGGCATCGGCTTCCTTCTCTGGACCTCGCCGGTCCTCACCGGCCTGATGCTGGCGGTCGTGCCGCCCATCGCGCTCGGCGGCGTGCTCTACGGCCGGCGGGTGCGGAAGCTCTCCCGCGACGTGCAGGACGCGCTCGCCTCCGCCAACGAAGTCGCGGAGGAGGCCATCTCGGGGATCCGCACCGTGCGCTCGTTCGCCGCGGAGGGCGCCGAGACCGCGCGTTATTCGACGAGGACGCGCCACGCCTATGCGCTGGCGAAGAAGCGCGTGCTCGCCGGCGCGAGCTTCATGGCGTCGGGATCGTTCGCTGCGTATGCGGCCGCGGCGGTGGTGTTCTGGTACGGCGGCAGGCTGGTGCTCCGCGGGGAGATGACGGTGGGCGGCTTGACCAGCTTCCTGGTCTACACGCTGATCGTCGCCTTCTCCCTGGGAGCGCTGGCGGATCTCTGGGCCGACTTCATGCGCTCGCTCGGCGCGGCCGAGCGCATCTTCGAGCTGCTCGACCGCACGCCGGAGATGGCGCCGAGCGGCGGCGTGGTGTTGCCCCAGGTCCGCGGCGAGGTCGCGCTGGAGGACGTCAGATTTGCGTATCCCTCGCGCAAGGACGTCCTGGTGATCGACCGCGTTTCGCTCCGCCTGTCTCCGGACGAGGTGGTCGCGGTGGTGGGACCCTCGGGCGCCGGCAAGAGCACGCTGGCGGCGCTGATCGCGCGACTCTACGACCCGGATGAGGGGCGCCTGCGGCTCGACGGACGGGATCTGCGCGACTTCGACGTCGGCTTCCTTCGTCGGCAGATCGGCACCGTGGCCCAGGAGCCGATCCTCTTCTCCACCAGCGTGGCCGAGAACATCCGGTACGGGCGACCGGGAGCATCGGATGCGGAGATCGAGGCCGCAGCGCGGGCCGCGAACGCGCACGCGTTCGTGGCGAGATTTCCGCAGGGATATCAGACGCTGGTGGGCGAGCGCGGCGTCCAGCTCTCGGGCGGGCAGAAGCAGCGCGTGGCCATCGCGCGCGCGGTGCTGAAGGACCCGCGCATCCTGGTGCTGGACGAGGCGACCAGCGCGCTCGACGCGGAGAGCGAGCACCTGGTGAAGGAGGCGCTGGAACGGCTGATGAAGGGCCGCACGACGTTGATCATCGCGCACCGGCTGTCCACCGTGAAGGATGCACACCGGGTGGTGGTCCTCGACGCGGGGCGCATCGTCCAGAGCGGGCCGCACGCGACGCTCCTACGGGAAGACGGATTGTACCGGCGACTGGTGGAGAAGCAGTTCGTCGCCGCGTAGACTCCGCCCCCATGGACCGCTACCTCGATCCCCGAAGCGAAGGATCCCCGCCCGCGCTGGTCGTCGGCACGATGAACTTTGGCAAGCGCACGCCGGAGCTGGAAGCACATCGCATCGTCCAGCGTGCCCTGGAGCGCGGCCTCACGTTCTTCGACACGGCCAACGTCTACGTCGACGGGGAGTCGGAGCGGGTCCTGGGGCGCGCCCTGGGCAAGAAGCGCGCGGAGGCGCAGATCGCCACCAAGATGGGAATCGGCAAGATGAGCGACCCGGAGGGGCTCGCCCCGGAGCGCATCGCCGCGGCCATCGACGAGAGCCTGCGCCGGCTGGGGACCGACCACGTCGAGCTGTACTACTTCCACAAGCCGGACCACTCCCGTCCGCTGGAGCCATCGCTGCGGGCGGTGGAGAAGCTGATCGCGTCCGGCAAGGTGGGCGCGTTCGGCGTCTCGAACTTCGCCTCCTGGCAATTGCTGGAGATGATCCAGGCCGGCTTGAAGCCGCGCGTCTCGCAGCAGATGTACAACCTGCTCGTGCGCCAGCTCGAGATCGAGTACTTCCGCTTCACGCGGAAATACGGCGTACACACCACCGTCTACAATCCGCTCGCCGGCGGGCTTCTCGCCGGCAAGGTGCCGCGCGACGTGGCTCCGGAGCCGGGCTCCCGCTTCGACCGCAACCCCATGTACCAGCGCCGCTACCTGACCGAGCGCTTCTTCGATCTGGCGGATGCCTTCGCGGGTCTGGCAGCCGAGGCAGGACGCACGCGCGTCGAGCTGGCGTACCAGTGGGTCGCGGCGCGACCAGGAGTGGATTCGATCCTGCTCGGCCCCGCCTCCGTCGAGCAGCTCGATGCCGCAATCGATGCCGTGAAGAGACCACTGCCGAAGGAGGTCATCGATCGAGCCGACGAGCTCCACCGCGCCTTCCAGGGAACCGACGCAAGCTACGCGCGGTAACATTCGCGCCGCGCGGATCGTCGCGCTCGCAGCGGACGCCGTGCAGATCGCCATCGCCCCACTCTTCGGGGAGGGATTCGCTTCCCCGTTCAACGACGCCCTCGACCTGGCGGTGGCGGCGATTCTCATCAAGCTGCTCGGCTTTCACTGGGCATTTCTTCCCACGCTGGCGGCGGAGGCGATGCCCGTGCTGGACCTCGCCCCGACCTGGACGGCAACGGTGCTGTTCGTGACCGGCTCGCAGCGGCGGACCTGGTGGCTGGTCGCTGGACTCAGCGTCCTCGCCGCCGTCGCGCTCTGGTGGTTCTTGCGATCGCATGGGTCCTGAGCGCGCCTCGGCGGGGCACGTCGGATGGATGGCGCGGGAGCTGCCGGCGCCCGTGGATGTGACGCCACGATTTCTCGAGCTGTACGAACGACCGCCGCGCGTAGCGGTGCCGGTCCTGCTCGTCGCGGGGATCTTCACCCAGTACTACCCCGGGTATCTGCGGCGCGTGCGCAGGGCGCTGCGCGCCGCGGAGTTGCCGATCGATACCGAGCAGACGCTGGCCGCGAACGCCCGCACCATCCGCGACCGGGTGCTCCTGGAACGGCGTCCGGTGGTTCTGCTCGGTCAAAGCAAGGGACCGCTCGACATCCACGCCGCGCTCTCGCTCCATCCGGAGATCGTTCCGAAGGTTCGCGCCCTGGTTTCCGTGCAGGCTCCCTTCGGCGGGACGCCCCTCGCATCGGACGCGGAAGCAGCGCCGCTGGCTCGCGGCCTGATCCGCGGAGTGGTCGGCGGTCTTCTGCGCGGGTCAGCCCGCGCTTACTTCGAGATGGGGTATGCCCAGCGGCGCGAATTCCTCGCCAGACACCAGCCGCTTGCCGACGTACCGACGGTGGCGCTCGCATCGGTGACTGCGCGCGCCGGTCTGTTCCTGGAGAAGACGCGTCGGTACATCACCGAGACGTACGGCGCGCAAAACGATGGTTTCGTCCCGCTGCAGGATGCGCACATCCCCGGAGCGCGTCTGGTGCGCCTGGAGGGGATCGATCACGCCTCCATCGCCCTGCGCTGGCTGCGCCCTCGGGGGCCCTTCGAACCGGGGCGGGTTGCGCAGGCGCTCGTCGCGCTGGCGGTGGAGTGACTACCTTCTGCGCATGAAACTCCGCCGACTGATCCAGGCAGGCGCAGTGGTCCAACTCACACGGTACGCGCTGAATCGCCGCCGGGAAGCGCGCAGGCGGCACCGGCGCCAGACGGCGGTCAACTTGATCACACTCGCCGCCGGAGGCGCCGCCGCGTGCTGGTTCATCTCGCAGCGGCGTGAAGCGACACCACCGTGGGTCCTCAAGAAGCAGCGCAAGGAGGAGCGGCGGGAGGCGGCGCGGCACGGGCGCGAACGGCCAGCAGCCCGCCCGGGTAGCGTGCACGTCGAGGAGGGCGCGGACACCGACCTCAAGGTGCCGGTCGGCGAGCAGATCGAGTAGCCGGCTGCCGGCTACATTGACCTCCGGCTCGCGTCTCGGGTACTCAACCGCCGCCCTTGCAAGGAGGCGGACATGGCCGAACGCGTCGCGCCGGTTGCGGACCACAAGCCTTACGTTGCGAACGACGCGCGCATCGCCGAGTTCACGCCGAAAGCGGTGATCGTCGGCGCGCTCTTCGGACTCATCTTCGGCGCGTCCACCGTGTACCTTGCGCTGAAGGCGGGGTTGACGGTGAGCGCCTCGATCCCCATCGCCGTCCTTTCCATCTCGCTTTTGAAGAAGCTCGGCGGATCCACGATCCTCGAGAACAACATCGTCCAGACCATCGGGTCGGCGGGCGAGAGCATCGCGGCGGGCGTCGTCTTCACCCTCCCAGGGTTCCTCTTCCTCGCCGTCGATCCCGCCAGCCGGCAGAGCGTCGGCGCCGGTTATTTCACCTACTGGACCATCTTCACGCTGGCTTTGCTCGGCGGAATGCTGGGCGTCCTGATGATGGTGCCGCTGCGGCGCGCACTGATCGTGAAGGAGCACGGAAACCTGCCGTATCCCGAGGGCGCCGCCTGCGCGCAGGTGCTGATCGCCGGCGAGCGTGGCGGCGAGATGGCGCGCACGGCGTACATGGGCCTGTTCTTTGCCATCGGCTACGCAGTGCTGCAGCAGATCCTCAAGGTGATCGCGGAAGTGCCCGGCTACGTGACGCGCGCGACGAGCCGCGTCTTTCCCGCGGCGACCGTGAATGCCTCGATCACTCCGGAGTACATGGGCGTCGGCTACATCATCGGACCGCGGATCGCCGGCGTGCTCGTCTCCGGGGGCGTGCTGGCGTGGCTCGGGATCATTCCGCTGATCGCGTCGCTGGTGCCGGCCGACGTCATCGCCTCGCAGCTGGTGAAGCTCGGATACCTCGCCGACATCGGCAAGGCGGGCGCCTACGGCTGGGATCCCGCGGCGCACTCGTTCGGGCAGCTAAACCGCGCCATCTACTTCGCCTACGTGCGCCAGATTGGCGCGGGTGCGGTGGCGGCGGGCGGGTTCATCACGTTGCTCAAGACGCTTCCGACGATCGTGGCCAGCTTCAAAGGAAGCCTCGCTTCGCTGCGCGGCGGCGCCGGCGCCGCGAGCACCGCCCGCACCGAGCGCGACCTGCCGCTCGGCGTCACCGTCCTCGGCAGCCTGGCGCTGGTCTTCATCATGGCGCTGTTGCCCTTCTTGCCGGGAAACTTCGGTGGCCGCTTGCTGCTCGGCATCCTGATCGTGGTCTTCGGATTCTTCTTCGTCACCGTGGCCTCCCGCATCGTCGGGCTGATCGGGACGAGCTCGAACCCCGTCTCCGGGATGACCATCGCCACGCTGATGGCGACCTGCCTGCTCTTTCTCGGCATCGGGTGGACGGGCGACGTCTACCAGCCGATGGCGCTCTGCGTGGGCGGCATGGTCTGCATCGCGGCGGCGAACGCCGGCGCCACCTCGCAGGATCTGAAGACGGGATTTCTGGTTGGCGCCACGCCCCGCTACCAGCAGATCGGACTGCTCATTGGCGTCGCCGTGGCAGCGCTGGTGATCGGCTTCACCGTGCAGGTGCTCGACAAGGCGACCGTGGACACCGCGACCGGATTGGTCCGGCATCAGATCGGCACGGAAGCGTTCCCCGCTCCCCAAGGCACGCTGATGGCGACGCTGATCCGCGGCCTGTTGGCGCACAATCTCGACTGGCAGTTCGTGCTGGTCGGCGTGTTCCTCGCCGTGACCATCGAGCTCTGCGGGGTGTCGCCGCTGAGCTTCGCCGTCGGCGCCTACCTCCCGCTCTCCACCACGCTGCCCATCTTCGTCGGCGGCGCGATCAAGGGCATCGTGGACCGGCAATCCAGTGCGAAGGCTGGCGGCGGCCACGGTGACGACGTCGGCCCCGGCAGCCTGTTTGCGACAGGCTTGGTGGCGGGCGGAACGCTGACCGGGACGATCGTTGCGTTCCTGCACTGGGGCGACAAGGTCGGAGCTTTCGTCGACTCGCTCGACGTCAGCGAGAAGCTCACGCACGGGTTGGGGGCGGGGGGCTACCAGATCCTCGGCGTCGCCTGCTTCGCCCTGATGGGGCTGCTGCTGTACCGCATCGCGCGCCGGCCGATGCAGCTCTAGCTCAGCGCGGATTCTCCGCGGGCTGCGGTTCCTCGCCCGCTTTCGCGGGGCACGTGTGCGGCGGGTCCGTCTGTTCGCCCGTTTCGGGTGTGCAGAACGGGACTGCCGCGTCCGGTGAGATGGCAACGGCAGCAGCGACTAACCCGGCTTGAATGAGCGTGTTCGTCGCGTCTGCACCGGGATCACCGCTGTCTGCCGTCCAGATGAAGGGGTCGTGTGCTCTCTCGCCGGGCGAACGCGAACGCACGGGCTCGTGGACACAGCCGACACTCGCGAGCACAAGCAGGAGGACGGTCGCATGGCGCATGTGTCTGAGTGTAGCCGAGCGATTGGCAGGCGGGTACGAGCGCCCGGATCCCACTGGGTTGCAGCCAGGGGACAACTCGGCCGTTGAAAATACGGTGTGTCGTTCCCAAATCGGTCTCGGGAGGCCGTGGGGGTCTGTCTATGCGCACCACCCTTTCCCTCTGCGCCGCGACGCTCATAGCGCTCGCGACCGCAGCGTGCGGCTCGATCAACGCAACGCCTGTACCTCCCGGATCAGACGGAGGAAGCGGCGGAGGCGGGCAGCCGGATGCCGGTGGCGGTGGTGGCGGGCAACCGGATGCCGGTGGCGGTGGTGGTGGGCAACCGGATGCGGGTGGCGGCGGCGGTGGCGGGCAGCCCGACGCGGGTGGCGGCGGCGGTAGCGGACAGCCGGATGCGGGTGACACCGGCGGCGGCGGTGGCGGACAGCCGGATGCGGGTGACACCGGCGGTGGCGGACAGCCGGACGCAGGTGGCGGCGGCGGTATCACGCAGGACGAATGCGCCGGGCTCGGCCCGGACGCGGTGGCCCAGCCGACGGCCTCGGCTGCGCTGTCCGCCAGCCGTTACGACCGTTGCAGCGTGGGTTCCACGGACGGGTCTGGCACTGTGGCTTTGATGCTAGACAACAGCAACAATGGGCCTCCGGATCGATTCACGGTCCATCTCTTAGCCCCGTCCGGGACGGAGCGCGGGACCTACAGCGGCTACAGCACGGTCCTCATCGAGGAACTCGCTGGATTCGAGTTGAGCTACTGGGACCTCCAGCAGGGCGAGCTGGCGGCGATCGACGAGAACGGTTCCGTGGTGGCGACGACGGGAAAGACCGTCGACGTTTCCTGGTTCGTCGTAAACGATCCCCTGGGCGGCATGGTGGTGGTCTCGGGGAAGTTCGATGAGACGTCGCCCGCCGTGGTTGTCGCGTACGACGATCACCTGAACCGGCGCTGGCGGACGCAGCTGTCGTTCAACCAACGACCGCTCGCGCTCGGCGTCGATCGCCAGGGAAACTCGCTGGTCCTCTTCAATGCCGCCAGCGGCAAGGTGGGCGGCATCTGGATCGATCATTCCGGCAACGCGGGGGCAGAGTTCCAGGCCACGGAAGGAATCACCGAGCCGAATTCGCTGCTCCTCACACCGCGCGTGGAGAGCGGCTTGTTCTTGCGAGGAGAAACCGGTTCCAGGTGGATCCGGCAATTCGACTCGATGGGTACGGGCGGCGCGCCACCCGACTGGCTCGCGGCGCGTCCGGGGACCAAGCTGCACATGGCGCGCAACGGCCGCGCCTACGCGGTCATCTATGAACAGCGTGCGGACGGTGCCTGCGAGGCGAACATCGAGGTGGTCGCGAGCTCCGGCAAGAGCTGCGGAACGGCGGTCTTTCCCTCCGACCGGGGGGCCGGGTCCATCTGCGCCGGCACATTGACCGTGGGCTACGACGGTACCGTCATCGAGATGGTCGGGGACACGTTCGTCAACGACGGCTTTGGCACTCGGAACTGCAACTTCCGCTGGTGGAAGGGGTTCCTGCAGTAACAGGCGCTAGGGCTTCTTCTCCACCCTGAAGTCCCCCGTCTTCACGTCGAAGTGCAGGCGGAACTGCGCGCCGTCCGGGCTCTTGAAATCCACCTGGTGCTCGAAAACGGTGCGGGCTTCCTGGATGAGGAACTTGAGGTAGTCCCGGTTCCCTTCCTGGAACGACTTGAGCGCGGCCAGCCCGTCGGGGTCGCCCGTCAGGTTCATGGCCGCGGACTCTAGCAGATGGGCGCAGTTCCCGTTATCTTGCGCCGCCCAAAGGGAGCCCGAACAGATGCAGCCGACCCGTCACCCTGATCGATTCGTCGACCGCCACATCGGGCCCAACACCCGGGACGTGGAGGAGATGCTCGCGGCGCTCGGAGTGCGGAACCTCGACGAGCTGATCGACCGGACCGTACCGGCCTCCATCCGGATGCAGAAGCCGCTCGATCTGCCGGCCGGTCGCTCCGAATTCGGCCTGCTGCGCGAGCTGTCCGGGATCGCCGCGAAGAACCAGGTGTTCCGCAGCTACATCGGGATGGGGTACTCGGACACGGTCACTCCGCCCGTCATCCAGCGCAACATCCTCGAGAACCCCGGCTGGTACACGCAGTACACGCCGTACCAGCCGGAGATCTCGCAGGGCCGTCTGGAAGCGCTGCTCAACTATCAGACGATGGTGGAGGACCTGACGGCGCTGCCGGTGGCCAACGCGTCGCTGCTCGACGAGGCGACGGCCGCCGCGGAAGCGATGACGATGTTCCACAACGTCGCCGCCAACGCGGGCAACGCCTTCTTCGTCGCCCAGGACTGCCATCCGCAGACCATCGAGGTGGTGCGGACGCGGGCGGCGCCGTTCGGGATCGAAGTGATCGTCGGCGATCCCGCAAGCTTCGACCCCGCCCGGCAGAAGGTGTTCGGCGCGCTGCTGCAGTACCCCGCGACGGACGGCGCCGTCCGCGATCCGCGGAAGTTCATCGAGAGGGCGCACGCCCAGGGCGCTCTCGTGGTGGTGGCCGCCGACATCCTCGCCCTGACGCTGCTCACCCCTCCGGGGGAGCTCGGCGCGGATTGCGTCGTCGGCTCGACGCAGCGCTTCGGCGTGCCGCTGGGCTACGGGGGACCGCACGCGGCGTACTTCGCGACGAAGAACGAGTACGTCCGGCACATGCCCGGCCGCATCATCGGCGTCTCGGTCGACGCGCAGGGCCACACCGCGCTGCGGATGGCGCTGCAGACGCGCGAGCAGCACATCCGCCGCGAGAAGGCGACCAGCAACATCTGCACTGCCCAGGCGCTGCTCGCCATCATCTCCGGGATGTACGCCGTCTATCATGGGCCCAACGGGCTGAAGGCGATCGCGCAGCACGTGCACGGCCTGACCGCGCAGCTCGCGCGCGGCCTGGCCCAGCTCGGGTACAAGCTGCGGCACGAGGAATTCTTCGACACCGTCGCGGTGCAGGTCGACGCCGCGCAGCTCGGCACCATCTTCACCGCCGCTGAAGCGGGGAAGATGAACTTCCGCCGCATCGACGGCCACACCATCGGCGTCGCCCTCGACGAGACCACCACTCCGGAGGACGTCCGCGACGTCCTCGCAGCGTTCGCCGGAGCGCGCCCCGTCTCCGAACCCACGGCCGACGATACCCGCCTCCCGCGCTCGTTGCTGCGCAAGAGCGGCTACCTCGGCCATCCCGTCTTCAACACCCACCACAGCGAGACCGAGATGCTGCGCTACATGCGGCTGCTCGAGTCCCGCGACCTCTCGCTCACCCGCAGCATGATCCCGCTCGGCTCCTGCACGATGAAGCTGAACGCGACGGCCGAGATGCTGCCCATCAGCTGGGCGGCGTTCTCGCGGCTGCACCCGTTCGCGCCGCGGACCCAGACCGCGGGATATACGCAGATCTTCCAGGAGCTGGAGGCGATGCTCGCCGAGATCACCGGCTTCCCCGGCGTGTCGCTCCAGCCCAACTCCGGCGCGCAGGGCGAATACGCCGGCCTCCAGGTGATCAAAGCGCATCACCAGGCCCGAGGCGACGGACACCGCAACGTCTGCCTGATCCCGCAGTCGGCGCACGGCACGAACCCGGCGTCGGCGGCGATGGTGAACTACCGCATCGTGGTGGTGAAGACCGACGAGAACGGCAACGTCGACGTCGCGGATCTGGAAGCGAAAGCGGCGCAGCATGCCAAAGAGCTCGCCGCGCTGATGATCACCTATCCCTCGACGCACGGCGTGTTCGAGGAGGAGATCCGGCGCATCTGCGACGTCGTGCACCGCCACGGCGGGCAGGTTTACATGGACGGGGCGAACATGAACGCCCAGGTCGGCCTCTGCCGGCCCGGCGACTTCGGGCCCGACGTCTGCCATCTCAACCTGCACAAGACGTTCTGCATCCCGCACGGCGGGGGCGGTCCCGGAATGGGACCCATCTGCGTGGCCAGACACCTCATCCCGTACCTGCCCGGGCACCCGGTGGTGCGAACGGGCGGAGAGAAGGCCATCGGACCGGTCTCCGCCGCGCCCTGGGGCAGCGCCAGCATCCTTCTCATCTCCTGGGCGTACATCAGGCTGATGGGCGCGCAGGGCCTGACACAGGCCACCAAGGTCGCCATCCTGAACGCGAATTACGTGGCGAAGCGTCTCGATGCGCACTTTCCCGTCCTCTACAAAGGCAAGAACGGCTTCGTGGCGCACGAGTGCATCGTCGACGTGCGCAAGGTGAAGCGCGACGCGGGCATCGAGGTGGACGACGTCGCAAAGCGTCTAATCGACTACGGCTTCCATGCGCCCACCACTTCGTTCCCGGTGATCGGCACCCTCATGGTCGAGCCCACCGAGAGCGAGCCGAAGGCGGAGCTGGACCGCTTCTGCGAGGCGATGATCGGCATTCGCAAGGAGATCCGGGAGATCGAGACCGGCAAGGCGGGCCGCGACCAGAACGTCCTCAAGGGCGCGCCGCACACCGCCGAAGTGCTCACGGCGGACGCCTGGGATCGGCCCTATTCCCGGCAGCATGCGGCCTACCCGGCGCCGTGGGTCCGCGAGCACAAGTTCTGGCCCTCAGTCGGGCGGCTCAACCACGTGTACGGCGACAAGAACCTGCTCTGCTCCTGCCCTCCTCCCGAAGCCTGGCGCTGATCTAAGCTAGAGGGATGGCGTCCGAGGAGCTGGTGTCGTTCCTCTCGAAGACCTCCTTCTTCGGCGGGCTCGTGCCCGACGTCGTGGCCATCGTCGCCGGCATGCTGAAAGAGAGGCGCGTCCCGGCCGGCGAGCTGCTCTTCGCCGAAGGCGACACCGGCAAGTCGATGTACATCGTGATGGAAGGCGCCTTGATCATGCAGCGCCACTGCAGCGACGGAACGCAGGCGCGCCTGCTGATGATGCGCCCCGGCGCGTTCTTCGGGGTTCCTTCGCTGATCGAGATGGAGCCGCGCCCGTTCTCCTGCCGCGCCGAGAAGGATTCGGTGCTGCTCGAGCTCACCAACCTCGACCTCTACAAGCTCTACAAGACGGATCTAAAAACCTACATCCTCCTCTTGCAGAACATCGCCCGCGAGCTGTGCCGGAGGCTGCGCAAGGGGGGCGAGCGCATCGCGGCCCTCGAGGACGCGCTGCACGCCGCCACCGGTCGCCACGAGTAGCCGCCCGCACCGGTAGGTGCGGCTTGGCCGCTGACGCCGGAAAGGTGCGGCTTTGCGGGTATGCTTCAGACTGTACTTTCATGGGCCGCACCCGCTACGGGCATTCGCAGTCGCCGCCGCTCCGCCGGCTGCCCGGCTCCGCGCTTCGCGCAGTCTTCGCCGAAGGCTATTCGGCGACGGACTTGCGCCGCGACGTTCTCGCGGGCGTGGTGGTCGGCATCGTGGCGCTGCCGCTCTCGATGGCGCTGGCCATCGCCGTCGGCGTGCCGCCGCAGCACGGGCTCTACACCGCCATCGTCGCCGGCATCGTAGTACCCCTGCTGGGCGGCTCGCGCTTCCAGGTCACCGGGCCGACGGCGGCGTTCATCGTCATTCTCGCGCCCATTTTGGTCCGACACGGGCTGGCCGGGCTTCTGGTCGCGGGCGGGATGGCGGGAGTCCTGCTGATAGCGATGGGCCTGTTCCGACTAGGCCGGCTGATCCAGTTCATCCCGCATCCGGTGACGACCGGGTTCACCGCCGGCATCGGCACCGTGATCGGCGTCCTGCAGATCAAGGATCTGCTCGGCCTCTCTCCTGCGCGGACACCCGACCATTTCCTCGAGCGGGTCTGGTCGTACGTGCAGGCGCGCCACACTGCGCGGGGCTCCGAGCTGTTGATCGGCTCGCTCACCCTGGCGGTGCTCGCGTTTTTGCCGCGCTGGACCAAGCGCGTGCCGGCGCCGCTGGTTGCGCTCCCGCTGGCGGCCTTTCTCGCCTGGGCACTGCACCTCGAGGTGGCGACCATCGGCTCGCGCTTCGTCACCGTCATCTCTGGCGTCGAGGTGCACGGTATCCCGCGCCTCCCGCCGCTGCCGGTACTGCCCTGGCACATGGGAGGGGACCTGCCGTTGACGCTCGCCACTTTTCGCGCGCTGTTTCCCCCGGCCATCGCCATCGCGCTTCTCGGAGCCGCCGGCACCAGGCACGACCCTGACTCGGAGTTGGTCGCGCTGGGAGTCGGCAACATCCTCTGTCCATTCTTTGGCGGCATCGCTTGCACGGGCGCGATCGCGCGCACCGCGACGGGCATCCGCTACGGCAGCCGCTCTCCGATGGCGACCGTGATCCATGCGGTGGTCGTCCTGCTGGCGGTGCTGGTGCTCGCGCCGCTGATCTCGTTCCTCCCGATGGCGGCGCTCGCCGCGCTGCTGGTGATGGTGGCGTGGAACATGTCGGAGGCGCGGCACTTCGTCCACATCGTCCGCGTGGCGCCGAAGAGCGACGTGGCGGTGCTGCTCACCTGCTACGCGCTGACGGTGGTGTTCGACATGGTGGTGGCGGTCACCGCAGGAATGATCCTGGCCGCGTTCCTCTTCATGAGGCGCATGGCCGAGGTGGCCTCGGTCGAGCTCGTCGACGAGCAGCATCCGCACCTCAAGCTGAAGCTGCCGCGCGAGGTGGTGCTCTACGAGGTGAACGGTCCGCTGTTCTTCGGCGCGGCGGAGTCGGCAATGGACGCCCTCAAGGCCATTGGCCAGCGGCCCAAGGTGCTGATTCTTTATCTTGGCGCGGTGCCGGCCATCGACGTCACCGGGCTGGTCGCGCTGGAGAGCACGCTCTCGCGACTGCGGCAGCAGGGCGTCTTCTGCATCATGGCCGGGCTGCGGGAGCAGCCCGCGTCGGTGCTGAAGAAGGCCGGCGTACACGAGGAAGTCGGCCGCCTGCACATCGTCCCGACGCTGGAAGACGCCGCCGCCGACGCGGTCGCCTACCTCGAGGTTCCGCAGCCCCTGCTCAATCCGCAGCTCGTCGATAACGCATTGACGCGGCGCGGTATCAAAGAACGCACGCCATAAGTCTGGCTCCTCGGGCTCGTTCTTTGGCCCGTAGACCCCGGAACCCAGAATCAAAAGTTGCCTTTACTACACTCAAAAGGCGATGCTGCGCCCCTATGCTGGACGAAGGACTGCGCTCGCTCATCGCCCTACACGGCGTTGGGGAGACCCGCAGTGGCGGGATTCTCATCGTAGACGATGAGAAACCCAACCTCACAGTCCTGCGAGATTTCCTCGAAGCCGGGTACCGCGTCCACGAGGCGCAGTCCGGAAACGAAGCGCTGGAGATCGCGAAAGCGTCCGCGCTGGACGTGATCATCGCCGACCAGCGCATGCCGGAGATGACCGGCGTCGAGCTGCTGGAAAGAGTGCGCGAATTCAAGCCTGACGTCGCAGGCATCATCCTCACCGGCTTCACCGATCCCCCCGCGCTGATCTCGGCGATCAACCGCGCCCGCGTCTTCCGGTTCTTGAAGAAGCCTTGGCAGCCGGACGACATCCTCGAAGCGGTCCGCCAGGCCAGCGAGCACGTGTACCAGACCCGCGCCATCCAGCGCCTCGTCGCGCTGCTGGCGAAGCGCACCGACGAGCTGGACGCGAGCCTGGTCCAGATCCGCCGCACGCAGTCGCATCTCTTGCACCTCGAGCGCCTGGGAACCATGGGCAAGCTCGCCGCGGGCGTCGTCCACGACCTGCGCAATCTCATGGTCAGCCTCGGTTACGTCGAGAGCGTCCTGCAGCAGCGCAGCGTCGCCCCCGACGTGATGGAGAGCGTGCAGGTCGGAATGCAGGGCGTGGGCAACCTGATCCATACGCTCGAGGCGATGCACCAATTCGCCCGCGGCGGCGTTCTGACCATCCAGAAATCCATGCTCCAGCCCTCGGTGGTGGTGCACGACGCTCTCGCCATCGCCCGCATGGACATGGGGTTCCGGGCGCACAAGGTGGCGGTCAACATCGAGGAGGGCCTTCCTCCCGTCCACGGTGACCGCCAGAAGTTGACGCAGGTGCTGGTGAACCTCGTGCGCAACGCCGTCCAGGCCACGGCGCAATGGCGTCAGATCGGAGTGGAGGCCTCGCGCAAGAACGGCCACGTCGTCTTCGCGGTCGAGGACGAGGGTCCCGGCGTGCCGCCCGACCTCAAGGAAAGCCTCTTCAAGCCGTTCGTCACCAGCAAGGGCGAAGGGGGCATGGGCATGGGCTTGTACATGGCCAAGCTGATCATCGATTCGCACCAGGGGGAGATCGCGGTTCTCGACCGGCCAGAAGGCGGCGCGCGGTTCGAGGTGCGGCTGCTGCCGGCGGAGGAAACCCGGTGACGGTCACCCTCCACCGCGTCCACACCTACGAAGAGCTGGAAGGCGCGCAAGGCCGGGAGGTGTTCTTCCGTCCTCACCGCTACCGCGCAACCGACCTCCTGCCCCTGCATTGCGAGGTGGTGCTGGCGTTCTCCGACGGCGACCGTCCGGGGGCCCTGGTCGACGTCTCGCAGAACGGCGCCGCCTTCGAATGGCCGGACGACCTGCCGGTATCGGTTGGCGATCATCTGGAGACGCTCGCGGTCCGCTTCGACGAGCACGAGCCCTACCGCGGAGAGGCCCGCGTCGGCTCCGTCCGCGATCTGAACGGGATCCGCGTCGTCGGTGTTTCCTTCGAAGGGCCGCTCCTGCCGATCGACGGCATCCTGGAGCTGCGCACCATCAAGTCGTTCGCCCAGACCGGGGTGCCGCCGGCGCTCTGGCGCGTTCCAGGGCACGAGCGCTTCAAGGTGCTGATCTCCGAGCTGCGCCTCTATCTGGAGGACGTCGAGCCGCAGCTCAAGCGCCTCGAGAGCGACCTGCCCTGGCACGTGCTGCACGGCGACGGGTCGCCGGCGCGCGCGGCGCTGATCGAGCGGATGCGGACCACGGTGGTGGCGGACATCCTGCGTGCGAGCGAGGAGATCGACGCCGCCTCGCGCAACGCGCCACCCGAGCACGCGCAGGCCATGCTGCAGTGGTCGCGCCGTCACCTGCACTCGCTGCTCATGCAAGCGCCCTCCATGAACCGCGCCGCCGCCAAGCCGTTCGGGTATCCCGGCGACTACGAGGTGATGCGGTTCATCTACGAAAAGCCCTTCGAGGGACCGACGCTGTTCGCCAAGGCGATCAGCTTCGCGTTCGATCAGACCCGCGCTTCCTGCGCCGTCCGCCACCGCAAGGACCTGATCAAGCGCGAGGTCCGCGCCCTGATCCAGTCGCGGAGGCGTCCCGTCCGGATCCTCGCCGTCGCCTGCGGTCCAGCGCAGGATCTCCTCGAGCTGTTCGCCGAAATCCAGGACCTGCGCGGGCCCATCGAGATCGTTCTCTTCGACCAGGACAAGGGCGCGCTTGCCTACGCCTACCGGCGCCTCAAGCCGGTGATCGACCCGCTGCAGGGACAGGTGAAGGTCATCTACCTGCACGAGTCGATCAAGCGACTGCTCCGCGACGCGAATCTCTTCGTGCCGTTCGGCGGCTTCGACCTGATCTACTCCGTGGGACTGTTCGACTACCTGCGTACGCCCACCGCCACCGGTCTGGCGCGCAACCTGGTGGCGCGCCTGCATCCAGGCGGCCGCGCGCTGATCGCCAACATGGTCCCGGAGAGCCCCAGCCGCTGGTACCTCGAGTACCACCTCGACTGGTTCCTCAACTACCGGACCCGCCAGCAGCTCCTCGACCTGGCCAGCAGGGCCGCTCCCGGAGCGCGCTTCAACATCCTCGAGGAGGAGAGCGGCGTGAATCCGTTCGTGGAGATCTTCCGCGATTGATGGACGCACTGCCGGCAGCGTTCGAGGAGCGTTGGGCGCGCTGGCTGCTGGAGAGCAATCGGCGACGGACGCGCACGGGCCTGTACATCGCCTGCGCGCTGTTGCCGTTCTTCGGCGTTCTCGACTACATGCTCGCGCCCCCGGGCACCCTCCGGATCCTCTGGGGCGTGCGCCTCGCGGTGCTGATGGTCACCTACGCCGCGTTTCCCATCGTTCGGACCCGTTTCTTCGAGCGGCATCCGAGCGCGCTCACCAGCGCGTACGTGGCGCTGATCGCCTTCAGCATCAGCGCCATGACCGTCTTCCTGGGCGGGCTCGCCTCGCCCTACTACGCGGGCCTGTCGCTCGTGATCATCGGCGCCGGACTGCTCTTCATCTGGCCGGCCAAGGTAGTGGTCACGACCCACTCGCTGATCGTGCTCTCCTTCGTCCTCCCCAACCTGCTGGTCGGCGAATGGGAGCCGCTCTCGCAGGCGCTCTCCAACCTCGCCTTCCTTCTCGGCATCGCCGTGGTGGGCGGCACCGGCCAGATCGTCCTCTACCGCTCGCTCCGCGAGCAGGTGCTCAACCAGGTGCGACTGGAAGAGACCAAGGCCTCCCTGGAGGCTGCCCACGAGCAGCTCAAGGCGCTCGACAGCTTCAAGTCGCAGTTCTTCGCCAACATCACCCACGAGTTCAAGACGCCGCTGGCGATGGTGCTCGCGCCGCTGGAGCTGATCCTGCAGGGCGAGATGGGGGAACTGTCCGCCGCGCACCGGGGGACGTTCGAGTCGATGTTCCGCAGCGGCCTCAAGCTGCTGAAGATGATCGGCGATCTGCTCGACCTCTCGCGGATGGAGGAGTCGAAGCTGCGCCTGAAGGTCGCCGAGCACGACCTCGCCGAGTATCTGCGCGCCCTGGTCTCGCAGGTGCAGCCCTTGGCGCAGCGCAAGGGCATCGAGCTTTCGCTGCGGGTCGAGGCCAGGTCCACGGTGGTCTGGTGCGACCTGGAGCGGATCGAGCGCGTGTTCCTGAACCTGCTCTCCAACGCGACCAAGTTCACGCAGCCGGGCGGCCACGTCCAGGTCATCGTGCGCGAGGCCAGCGCGCGGATCGAAGTGGTGGTACAGGACGACGGTCCGGGATTTCCGCCGGAAAAAGCCGACAGGATCTTCGAGCGCTTCTACCAGGTGGACATGGGTGGGACGCGAAGGTACGGCGGCACCGGCATCGGGCTCGCCCTGGCGAAGGAGATCGTCGAGCTGCACGGAGGGCAGATCCGCGCGGAGTCCTCCGGCGGCGCGAAGTTCACGGTCGGGCTGCTGCGCGACCGGGATCACTTCCCTGCGGAGGTGCTCGACCGGCGCGGTCCCGCCCGGGACGTGCCGGAAGGACATCGCGCGAACGATCGCGGCCTGATGGACTTTGCCGTGCAGATGTCGGCGCGCGACGAGTACCGGCTCCTCGACATCGCCGAGGCGACCGAGCGCCGCGTCTCGGTCCGCGACAGCGACGAAGACCAGAAGGCCCACCTCGCCCTCGTCGTCGACGACACGCCGGACATCATCCGCCTGGTGCACAACTCGCTGCGCGCGCATTTCAAGGTGATCTCCGCCGACGACGGGCTCAAAGGCCTGGAGATGGCGGTGCGGGAGCGGCCTTCGCTGGTGATCGCCGACCTCATGATGCCGGGCATCGACGGCCTCGAGCTGACCCGCAGGCTGCGCAACAGCGAGGAGACGCGGCACATCCCCATCCTGATGCTCACCGCCAAGGGAGACCTCGAGGACCGCGTCGCCGGCCTGGAGACCGGGGTCTCGGCCTACCTGGCAAAGCCGTTTTCGCCGCGCGAGCTGCTCACCACGGCGCGCGCGCTGGTGCAGGCGCAGGAGACCACGGCCGACATCGTGCTCACGCAGCGCATGGATTCGCTGGAGATCGTCGCCGGCGGCCTGGCGCACGAGATCAACAATCCGCTGAACTATCTCAAGAACGCGCTGGCGCGCGTCCGCATGGACGCGGAGGCGCTGGTCGCGGGAAGGCTTTCCGCGGAAGAGCTGCCGCGCGTCGAGAAGCGGATGCGGGAAATGTTCGAGCTGGCGGAGGGCGGCATCCGTCGCATCGCCGGCACCGTCGAGCTGATGAGCAGCTACAGCAAGGCTGGATACTCGCGCCAACTGCGTCCGTACGATGTCTTCGGTGCCGTCCGCGAAGTGGTGGCGATGGTGCTGCCGGCGACGGGCCGGCCGGTGCAGGTGGACCTGGACCTTCCGGGGGAAGGAACGATCGAGTGCGTGCCCGAGGAGTTCAACCAGGTCCTCTCGAACCTGGTGCAGAACGCGATCGAGGCGTGCCCCGAAAGCGGCGGACTGGTGAGGGTGCGCGGAAGCCGCGAGGGGGAGAACGTCGTCATCTCCGTCAAGGACAACGGCCCGGGCGTGCGACCGGAGGACGCGACGCGGATCTTCACGCCGTTCTTCACCACCAAGGGGCCCGGTCGCGGAATGGGCATGGGGTTGACCATCGCCTGGCGCGTCGTGCAGAGCCTGGAAGGAACGCTGGAATTGCGCCCTGGGCCCGGAGCGGAGTTCGTGCTTCGGCTGCCGCGCAAGCAGTCGCGGCTGCGCGCGGTCTCTTGACGGACAAGCCTAAAACGTAGCGGCAAAGCCGCACCTCCGGTGCGGCAGCCGCTAGGCCCTCGCCTTCGGCGACAGCAGCGCAACCTTGTTCTTCGCCGCGAGGATCTGCTGCCGCAGCACTTCCGCCTGGCGCGCGACCTCGTCCATCTCCTTCTCCTGCGCCGTTTGCGCGATGGCCGCAGCCTCCTCGGCGATCTGCTGCATCCGCGGCTCGATGCCCTCGACGGAAGGCGTCGCTCCCCTCAGCGCTTCCTGGACCTCTTTTGCCATCTGCCCGAGGCCGGCCATGCGTTGCAGGACGTCGGCGAACTCCTTCCGCCGCGCGGCAATCTGTTGCGCGCTCTGCCGCGTAGCCGCGACCGCCGCCACCAGATCCTGGACGTGGCCGCGGATCCGATCCTGGCTCTCGGCCGCCCTCGTCAGCGCCTCCGTGGCGCGCTCGAGATTCCTCTCGGTCGAGAGCTTGAGCCGGCCGGCCTGCTCCGCCAGGTCCTCGAACTTCCGCAGCTCACGATCGAGCGCGAGCGCGGCCTCGGCCAGCTCGCTTGGCTTGTCGTCGCGACCCACTCAGCCGCCGCAGGAGTGGGTCGGAGTGGAAAGGTAGGTGGCGAGGCCGGGGCAGCTCGTGGCGTGAAAGTCGCCGCTCACCACCTCGCCGGTCTCGAATCCCACCGTATAGGTCCCGCTGTAGGCGCCCCCCGAGATGGAGGTGATCTTCACCGCGCCGGAGGTGGCGACCGCGGATTGCGCGGCGATCTGCTCGCAGGCGGCATCGTTCACGCCGAAGGTGACGACGGCCGCGTGCGGCGGGGGAATTCCCGGGGCGTTCGGGTTGACGACATCGAAGGTGCCGGGCCCCGCAGGCGCGGTGGCCGTCAATGTCTGCCGGTTGAAGTCGGCGATGAACAGGACCAGCGCTTTCCCGTTCTTCGGCTCGCTGTTCGCGGTCACCCGGCCGCAGACGCCGGGAACATCCGTCAGCACGACGCCGCCAACGTCGGCGGAGATGGGCCCGAGGGACACCCGCGCAGGCGACGAGATGGCGTCGGCCGGCTTCATCGGCTGCCCGCGGACGACGCCGTTGAAGCTGCCGCCAGCGCTGCCGCTGCCACAGCCCAGCGCGCCGAGGAGAATGGCGATGGGGACGAACCGGACCACGGCCCCTCACATACTCGCCGCGGCCCGCGCATGCAATCCGGCACGCTGGAGCGCGAAGTCCACGACGCGCGCCTCGAGCGAGTCGCCGCTCAGCGCGTCGATCTCCACCAGGCCCGTCGGGCTGGTGACGTTCACCTCGGTGAGCTTGCCGCCGATGACGTCGATGCCCGCAAACCAGAGGCCAAGATCGTTGAGGGCCGGCGCCAGCCGGCGGCAGATCTCGCGATCCCGCGCCGTGAGCGATGCGGGCGCTGCGATGCCGCCGGAGGCGAAGTTCGCCCGCAGCTCTCCCTCGCGCGGCACCCGGAGCACGGCGCCGATCGCCTCGCCGCCGAGGAGGATGATGCGCTTGTCGCCCTCGCGCACGGCGGGCAGATAGGCCTGCGCCATCACCGGAACGCGTCCGCTGTCGGTGGCGATCTCCAGCAGCGCCGGGAGATTCGGGTCCCCGCGCCGCACCCGGAGGACGCCCTGTCCACCACAGCCATCGAGCGGTTTCACCACGCCATCGCCTCCCTGCGCGTCGATGAACGCGCGGAGCCGGGTGATGCTGGCGGATACCAGGCTCGGCGGCACCAGGTCGGGGAAGCGCAGCGCGAACAGCTTCTCGTTCGCCGCCCGCAGGCCGCGCGGGTCGTTGATCAGGAGCGGGCCCGGTCCCAGCTCGACCAGCTGCGTGGCGCGAACGAACCCGATGTCGACGGGAGGATCCTTTCGCAGGAACAGGATGTCCAGCTCCGAAAGCGGTGCGTCGAACTCTCCCACGACCCTGAAGTGCGCTCCGGGCTTGCGCTGGACCTCGACCGTGCGCATGTGCGCGCACGTCTGGCCATCCGCGAAGTAGAGCCAATCCTGCCGCAGCTCTCGGATTTCGAGGCCACGCCGCTGGCACTCGAGCATCAGGGCAAAGGTAGAATCGTGCTCCACCCGCACCCGTTCCAGCGGGTCCATCAGGAAGCCGATGCGCATGCCGGGGAAGCTGTGCCTTGGCTTGCGCCGCGGCACATTTCGGCCGTCGAGGTGCCGGCTGCTTGCCTGCTATGCGAGCTCGGAGCGCTGCCGAAAGGCGAAGGCCCGGAGCGTCTCCGCCCGGGCCTTCGCGCCGAAGCAGCGTTCTTTCTCGAGCTTAGACGCCGGCCGGGCCGAGCAGCGCCGAAGGATCGAATGCGTCCTCGGTGCCGTCGGTCCAGTCGACATAGAGCTGATTGTTCTTGGACACGATGTTGCCCGCCACGGCGCCGTCGTACTCGACGTCGCCGCCCGCCGACCAGGTGGCGGTGCCCGTGCCGGTACCGCTGGTCGTGGTGGTCACGTTGACGTTGAGGTTGAACGCCACCGAGTGGTCTGTGGTGACTCCATCCTGCTTGAGAACGTCGACGCCGATGCCACCGTTCCAATGGATGACGGTGGTATCCGTGGTCCCGCTGGTCGAGTCCTGCATCGACAGGCCCCAGTGCTCGTTGGCGCGGACCAGGCCGATGTGATCGGTCGCGGTCCCATTGACGTTGATGTTGACGGTGGTGCTGTTCGAGCCCAGCGACACCGACACGGCATAGGTGATGTTGAAGTCGGCGTTGACGTGCACCACGCTGCCGTTGCGCGAGAACATCATCGCGCCGCTGACGGAGACCGAAGCGCTGGAGCTACCGGTGACGTTGCCGGTGTAGTGGAGGTTGGTGCCCGTCCAGGGGCCGGCGATCACCTCGATCTTGAGGTCGAAGCTGGTGGTGTTGTCCGTCCAGGTCACCTTCGCCTTGTCACCGGTTTGGTAGTCGACCTCAAGGTACGTGTCGGCGGTGCAGCCCGCGGTTCCTGCCGCGATCAGCGTGGCGGTTCCACCCTGGCTGCGGAGACAGCCGGTGGGGATCGTCGCCGACTTCGAGCTGCCGCCGAGGCGCAATGCCTGCTGCACGCCGCCCGCGCCAGGAGCGACGGCTGCTGCCGCCATCTGATCGGGATCGGGCAATCCCGTGCTCAGATCTACGGCCGACACGTCCCCGGAGGCGGCGGCGTCGCCGACGCTGCTGCCGATGGACTGCAGGCCGATCGAAGCCTGCGTGTTGGTGGATGCCGAGCTCATCCCGAGCTGGGCTTGGGAGGCGGTCGCCTTGATCTCCGGCGTCGCCATGATCGTGGGCTTGCTGCCGCATGCAGCGGCAGCGATGGCTGCTGCAACCAGAATCCTTCGCATTTCGTTTGGCTCCCTGGTGAGGTCTGTTTGAAAGCAAAAGCAGATTGCCAGGAGGACGCCACAAAAGTGCCACTGGTCACGTGACCGGAATCACTCGCGCGGGAGGGAAACGTGCGGCACGGGAAGCGAGGGTGCGCGGGAGTGGGAAAAGGGCGCCGACTTCAGCGCAGCGCGAGGATCCACGCGGCCAAGGGCGCCGAGGCTGCGATCGCGGCGAGCACGAGCTGCGCAGCGCGGCTGCGGAGCGGCGGCACCAGCGAGATGCCCGCGCCCAGCAGCACCCCGGCGACGAAGCCGCAGAGGTGGCCGGCAAAGTCGGCGCGCTTCGAGGTGCCGAGGAACGCGAGCAGCGCAAGGCCGGCGCCGAGAGCCACCCAGGGCCGGCGGCGATGCTGGGGAAGCGCCGCCAGCGACCCCAGCGCGCCGAACACGGCCGTGGAAGCGCCCACGGAGACGAATTCGCGGCGCACCAGCTCGGCGGCGAGGAACGTTCCACTGGCGCCCGCGACGAGCAGGAGGATCGCCGCCACTCCGGGCCCGAGAGCGCGAGCGAGGAGCGCGAGGAGCAGCCCTCCCAGCACTGCGTTCCCGACGGCGTGTCCCGCGTCGGCGTGCAGCGTCAGCGCGGTCACAGTCCGCCACGCCTCGCCGGCGAGGATGGCGGCAGCGTCCGCGCTCCCCCGGGAGAACCATCGCGAGTCTGCCGACTGGGGCCCGGTCCAGACGTGGAAGGCAAGAAGAGCGAAAAAGAAGGCCAGCCCACTGGCGACCGCCGCCGCCGGA
Organism: Deltaproteobacteria bacterium; assembly: GCA_005879535.1. Taxonomy (NCBI): domain Bacteria; kingdom Pseudomonadati; phylum Myxococcota; class Myxococcia; species Deltaproteobacteria bacterium. Next base: position 55,696 of record VBKI01000085.1, read on the forward strand.
GGGCGCGGCGGTTCCTCCCGTTGCGATCGGGCGACGGGATTTTCCCGCTCGAAGGCGGCGATTGCCGCTTCGGCGCGGGCAGAATCGTCGTCGGCGATGATCAGCGCCCACCGCTCCTCGCCGGCGTTGCGCAGCTCGTGGCCGATGCCCTCCTCGTCGAGGACGAGGGAGAGATCCATCGCGCGCCGGAAATCGCTCACCAACCGCAGCAGCACGCCGTCAGCCTACACGGCGCCGTCCTGTGATAGGAGAGCGCGGCCATGCCGACTCTCGACGCGCCGCGCACGCTGCAGTCCTCGCAGCGGATCTGGGAGCAGGAGATCGTCCCTGCCCTCTACGAGTACATCCGGATTCCGAACAAGTCCCCCGCCTACGACGCGCGCTGGCAGCAGAACATGGACCGCGCCGTGTCCCTGATCGAGGGGTGGTGCCGCAGGCAGGCGGTCGAGGGACTGGCGGTGGAAGTGATCCGGCTGGAGGGCCGGACGCCGGTGATCCTGATGGAGATCCCGGGCCAGGGCAGCGAGACGGTGCTGCTCTACGGGCATCTCGACAAGCAGCCGGAGATGACCGGGTGGCGCCAGGGGTTGTCGCCCTGGAACCCGGTGCGCGAAGGCGACAAATTGTACGGGCGCGGCGGCGCGGACGACGGATACGCGAGCTTCGCCTCGCTGGCAGCGCTGCGGCTCGTGCAGGAGCAGGCGCTGCCGCACGCGCGCTGCATCGTGTTGATCGAAGCCTGCGAGGAGAGCGGATCGACCGACCTTCCCGCCTACATCGCGCACCTCGCGCCGCGCATCGGAAAGCCCTCCCTCATCGTCTGCCTCGACTCGGGGTGCGGCAACTACGACCAGCTTTGGATGACCACCTCCCTGCGGGGCCTGGTCGGCGGCAACCTGCGCGTGGAGATCCTCGGCGAAGGCGTCCACTCGGGAGACGCGAGCGGAATCGTGCCCGAGTCCTTCCGCATCCTCCGTCAGCTGCTCAGCCGGATCGACGACGAGCAGAACGGGAAGGTGAAGCTCGACGCAGTCCACGTGCAGGTGCCCGCCGAGCGCCTCAAGCAGGCCCGTCTCACCGCCGAGGTCCTCGGCGACGAGGTGTGGAACAAGTTCCCCTTCGTACCGGGGGCGCGGCCTGCGGTCACGGACAAGGTCGAGATGATCCTGAACCGCTCCTGGCGGCCGGCGCTCAGCATCACCGGCATCGAAGGGCTACCGCCGCTGGAGAGCGCGGGGAGCGTCCTGCGGCCGTTCACCGCCTGCAAGATCTCGCTGCGCATTCCTCCCCGGATAGACCCGGTGGCCGCGACGCGGGCGGTGAAGGACGCGCTCGAGAAGGACCCACCGTACGGCGCGCGGGTCAGCTTCGAGGGCGAGAAATCGGGAATCGGCTGGGACTCGCCGCCGCTGGCGCAGTGGCTCTCGTCTTCGGTGGATCGGGCCTCCCGCAACTATTTCGGAAAGCCGCCGATGGCGCTGGGCGAGGGCGGAAGCATTCCCTTCATGGGGATGCTGGGCGAGAAGTTTCCCGACGCGCAGTTCCTCATCACGGGCGTGCTCGGTCCGGGATCGAACGCCCACGGCCCGAACGAGTTCCTGCACATTCCCACCGGGATCCGCCTCACGGCGTGCGTGGCGAGCGTGATCGCCGATCATTTCGCCAGATGAAGATCGTCATCGCGGTGCTGCTGCTCGCGCTCCCGCTCTGGTGCGCGTGGGCAATCTACGCCGCGGCGCGGATGGGCAAGCTGACCTTCCCGCGCGCGCTCGTCTACGGCACCGGCCTGGTCTTCCTGCTGCTGGGAAATCCGCTGGCGAATGCTTATCTGCTCTCGCCCATCGATCATGCGTTGCAGCGCGCGCTGTTCGAGAAGGCGCGCGGCGCAGGGCTGCTGGGTGCAGACGAGGCGAAGGTCCGCGCGGTGCTCGGCAATCCATGGAAAACGCGCCAGCTCGAAGCTCCGTACTCCGTGCTGCTCTACGTGCCGTGCAGGGTCTGCATGGCCTCCTATGCCGCGCCGTTCATCGTCTATCTGCGGTCAGGGACCGTCGAGGGATTCCGCTCCGGCCCCGGCGAAATGCTGAAGGCGAAGCGCGACGCTCAGTGACGCGCGCCGCCTTTCATCAAGTGGTGGACTGCTTCCAGAAGCCCGTCCTGGGTGAGCCGGTACATGGGCAAGATCCGGCGAATCACTTCGGCGGTGCCATACCAGGCCACCTGGGGCTCCGGGTTCAGCCATGCGGCGTGGAGGAAATGCTGCGCAAGATGGGCCAACCAGGCGACGCCCGGTGCGCCCGAGTCCTCGCTGAAGCTCCAGCGCGACCCGCTCGACTGCAGCTCCCAGGGGCTCATCAGCGCGTCGCCGACCACGATCAGGCGCCAGGAGGGATCGCAATCCTGCAAGAGCCGCAGGACGGGGATCCCGCGGATCAGGCCGGCGCTCTCGTACACGCGGCCGTAGATGCAGTTGTGGAAGTAATAGGTGCGCAGCTCCTTGAAGTGGGTGGCGCGCTTGGCGGCGGAGAAGAGCCGTTCGCAGACGTGCGCGTGCGGATCCATCGACCCGCCGACGTCGAGGAGCAACAGCACTCGCAGATTCGACCGACGCGGAGGCCGTAGCGCGATCTCCAGCTCGCCCGCATTGCGCGCGGTCTTGTCGATGGTGGTCTCGATATCCAGCTCGTCCAGCGCTCCTTCGCGGACGAAGGCGCGCAACCGGCGCAGGGCAACCTCGATGTGCCGGGTGTCGAGGGTGACGTCGGACCGGAGATCGCGGAAGTGCCGCTCGGCGGCCACCTCCAGAGCGCCGCGACCGCCGGGGGCCTGTCCTACCTTGATCCCGGTGGGGTGCGTTCCGCCGCTGCCGTGCGGTGAGGTCCCTGCCGTCCCGACCCAACGGTTGCCGCGGTCATGGCGGGTCCTCTGCTCGGCCAGGCGCATACGCAGGCGGTCGCGCGCCTCCACCAGATCGATGCGCTCCAGAAGCTCCTTCTCCAGCTCCGTGAGCTCCCTCTTCGCAACCGGCTGCTCCAGCCATTCCAGGAGCTCGTCCGTCAGCGCCAGCGCCTCGTCCGGCACGCCGCGGAAGTGGTGCGCGAACGCACGGTCGAAGGCGTCGAGATCCTGCTCGCGGTGAACGCAGAGGGCGCGGGCAACTTCGTAGAAGCCGTCCAGGATTCCCCGATGTAGCTCGAGGGCCAGCGCCTGGGCGAGCGAAAGCGCCTCCTGAGCGCCGACCCGCACGCCGCGATCGCGCAGCTCGTAGAGGAAGGGAACGAACATCGGTCAGGCCCTCGGGCGCCGTCCGCGCGAGGCCGCCTCCGCGAACGCGATCAGGTCCTGCTCGCGCTTGAGCAGCGCGCCAAGGAAGGGCATGCCGGCGTCCAGCTCGACGGACGCGATTCCCGCCCGCCGCAGCACGGCGATCCAGTCGATCAGCTCGCTCGTCGAGGGACGCTTCCGCAGCCCGTCGACGTCTCGCAGCGAATAGAATGCCCGTAACGTCTGGTCGAGCAGCCTCTGATCCAGATCTGGATGATGGACGCGGACGATCCGCGCCATCAGGTCCTTCTCGGGGAACTCGATGAAGTGGAACACGCAGCGGCGGAGGAACGCGTCCGGCAGCTCCTTCTCTGCATTGGAAGTGATCACCACCACGGGCCGTTCGCGGGCGATCACCTCGTCACCGGTCTCGGTGACGACGAAGCGCATCCGGTCCAGCTCGTGCAGCAGGTCATTGGGGAATTCCAGGTCTGCCTTGTCGATCTCGTCGATCAGGAGGACCACCCGATCGCGCGACGCGAACGCCTGCCCGAGCGGGCCGTGCCTGATGTAGCGGCGGATGTCTTTCACGTCTCCGTCGCCGAAGCGCGAGTCGTAGAGGCGCTGGACGGTGTCGTAGACGTAGAGGCCGTCCTGGGCGCGGGTCGTGGACTTCACCGGCCAGTGGATCAGCCGCAGGCCCAGCCCGGACGCGATTGCCTCCGCGAGCTGCGTCTTTCCCGTTCCCGGTTCGCCGCGCACCAGGAGCGGCCGCTCCAGCGCGAGGGCGCAGTTCACGGCAGACTCGAGCGCCGACGAGGTGAGGTACTTGTCCGTGCCGCGGAACTTGCGGAATTCCATCGCTGTCACCCTAACCGCAGTGAAGCGTAGCCGCTATGCGGCCTTCGGCGGCCGCGGCTATGCCGCCTTCGGCGGGTGCGGCTACGGAGCTTCCATCCGGCCGCCAGCACGCGGTAGACAGTCCCCGTGCCCCCCGCGCAGCCGAGGATGCCGCCGCAGGTCCCGTTCATCATCGGGAACGAAGCGTGCGAGCGGTTCAGCTTCTACGGGATGAGGAACATCCTCACCATCTTCCTCATCGACTGGCTGCTCAAGAACCACGTTCCCGCGCAGGCCGAGCGCGAGGCGGCCGCCAAGGCCGCGTTCCATCTCTTCGTCTTCGGCGTCTACTTCACGCCGCTGCTCGGGGGCTTTCTCGCCGATCGCTTCCTGGGGAAGTACAGGACCATCCTCTACATCTCGCTGCTGTACTGCGCCGGGCACGCCTGCCTGGCGATCTTCCACGACGATCGGAACGGCTTCTACGCAGGCCTGGTCCTGATTGCATTGGGGTCGGGCGGGATCAAGCCCTGCGTATCGGCGCTGGTCGGCGACCAGTTCACCGCGGAAAACAAGCAGCTCGTCAACAAGGTCTTCGCGATGTTCTATTGGAGCATCAACCTCGGGTCGTTCTTCGCCTCGATGCTGATCCCCAAGACGCTTCGGCTCTTCGGTCCGGCGGTCGCGTTCGGGATCCCTGGCATCCTGATGGGTATCGCCACGCTGGTCTTCTGGATGGGCCGCGGCCTGTACGTGAGAGTCCCGCCATCGGGCCGCGATCCGCATTCGTTCACGGCGGTGATCGCCAGCGCCTGGCGCAACCGGCGCCAGGGCGGTCGCTTCCTGGATCGCGCGCGCACCGAGCACCCCGAAGAAGCAGTCGAAGGCGTGAAGGCGGTCTTCCGCGTGCTCTCGATCTTCGCCTTCATCCCCTTCTTCTGGATGCTCTTCGACCAGAAGGCGTCCACCTGGGTGGTGCAGGCGCGGTCGATGAACCTGCGGATCGGCTCCTGGACGTTCGAGCCGGCGCAGATGCAGCTCGTGAACCCGGCGCTGGTGATGCTGCTCATCCCCTTCACCACCGGCTTCGTCTACCCCTTCCTCAAACGACTCGGCTGGGAGCTGACTCCGCTGCGCCGGATGCCCATCGGGATCGCGCTGGGGGCGACCTCCTTCGTCATCGCCGGAATTCTCAACGTTCCCGTGGCGGCGGGAGAGAAGATCTCCGTGGTGTGGCAGGTCGTGCCCTACGTCGTCCTGACAGTGGGGGAGATCCTGGTCTCGGTGACCGGCCTGGAGTTCGCGTACACGCAGGCGCCCTTGAAGATGAAGAGCGTGATCCAGAGTTTCTGGAACCTCACGACGGCGGCGGCGAACCTGGCCGTGGCGCTCGCTTCTGCGCTCGCCTTCTTCAGCGGAACCGTGCTGTTCTTCTATTACGCCGGCTTCGCTTACCTGGCAGCAGCAGGCCTCGCTCTCGTGGCGCGCCGCTACAAGGTGGTCGAGTGGTACCAGCGTGCTTCCGCTCCCGCGCCCGCGCCGCGCGGGCGCACCGTCGCCGAGCCGGCATGATGCGCCAGCGCGGGTCCCCGCAGCCCTACTCCGGCAGCGTATAGCGCTTTTCGATGGCGTCCCGGATGCGCTTGCGGCTCTCCAGACCGCCGTTGCCCTCGATCTGCTCGGCATCCGCGGCCAGGCCGTCGTCCTTGATCACCGTCCGGAACCACTTCGAATAATCGCGCTGGCCGAGGTGGTGCATCCAGGTCTCGTCGTCCACGCCTTCGGCCATCTGGAGGAAGATTCCCAGGTTCTGCGCCCGCAGCTTGAGCTTGCCTTGCGGCCCGCGGAACACGAACGCCTCGCCCGCCAGGTTCCCCGCCGCGTACTTGCGGCGATGCCTGCGGAGCTGCGCCTTGCCGGGGACCAGCCGAAGCGGCTCGGCCTTGCCTTTGGACCAGGCCAGGACTTCTCCATCGCGCAGCTCCACGGCTTCCATCCGACCGAAGGGCCGGAGCGTCCGCTCCGGCTTCTTGCCCACCGCGAGCGCCATGTCGACGGCCTCGAGCATCGCCGATGACACCTGTTCCGGGTGCACGGTGATCATCAGGACGCCGCCGAGGTCGCGCGGCAGCGTGAGCGGCGCAGGTTGCCAGGAAGCGGGAAAGAGATGGTGGGCCTCGTCGATGACGATCCAGTGGGGGCGGCCCGTGCGCGTGCGCATCTCCTGCAGCCGCGGCAGGAGCGCCGCGAAGAACGATGGCCGGTCGTGCAGCGGAACGGCGACGAGGCTGACTCCGACGTGCACGGTCGGCTTGGCGAGGAGGTCGACGACCTCGCCCACGGTCGGAGGCCGTTCGGAGGTCCCGATGCTCACCACGCCTTCGAAGCCTTCGTAGTCGCCTTCTGGATCGACGATGCAGCACTGGTAGCCCGCGCACATCAGGCGCTCGATGAAGCCTGTGGCGGCAGTGGTCTTGCCGCTGCCGGAGGGGCCGGCGATCAGCAGGCGCCGGCCGGCCGGAGCGATGTGCGTCGCCGTCCCGTCGCGCCGGTTTCCCAGCAGCAGCGCGTGACGCGCGACCACGACGGAGCGAAGGTCGTCCTCCAGGATACGGCCGATCAGCTCTTCAACGCCGGCGCCGCGCGCCCCACGTGTGACCAGATCGGCGCGGTCCTTGAGCACGTCGAGCGCATTGGCGACGGCCACGCCGCACTCGCTCGCGGCGAGCATCGCGTGGTCATTCTCGGCGTCCCCGACGGCAACGGTATTGCGCATCGACAAGCCCAGCTCGGAAAGCGCGGTGGCGAGGCCCGTCTGCTTGTTCACGCCCGAAGGCAACAGCATCACCGCGCCCTTG
>VBKI01000086.1 GCA_005879535.1 Deltaproteobacteria bacterium
CGCGACATCATCATGTATCAGCAGCACCTGAGGCCCAAGGTCTACTACCCGGGCCATCTGACCGACGTCGCTCAGGCGGGCTCGGCGCTGTACCACAAGCTCAGCTGGCAGCAGACGGCGTACAACATGGGCTTCGTGCAAAGCGACTGGCCGGAGTTCCGCCTGCAGATCGATCCCAACGACTTCATGGTGCCGCAGGTCTTCAATCCGAAGGACGACCGCTGGAACAAGTCCAGCGCCCAGGAAGACCGGATCAAGTCGATGTGCCGGTGAGGTGATTACCCGGGGGGTCGCCGGGCGGCGGCGGATCTCGTCCGCCGCCGCCGCACGGCCCAGTGGCCAAGCAGGGTGCGCGCCTCGTCCGGCGAGAGCTTCTCCGCCGCCGACCGGGTTTCGCGCGGCACCCACTTGGGAAAGGGCGTCAGCACGTTGCGGTGCGCCCCGCTCGACGTGTGCTCCTGGCGCACCGCGGTCACGGACGCCGGTCCCAGTTCGTCCGCGAGCCGCACGACCGCCGGCCAGAGCCTGCGGTGCACGTACGTGATCTTGCCGTCCACGAGGCGAAAGCAGAGCACGTCGGGCGAGTCGGCAACGGCGTTGAGGGCGGAAAAGATCTCCTTCCCTCTTGGATGACCCCACCAACTCCCGCGGATCGGCTCGCCGGCGACGGCCTCCGCCAGATTGGGCACCGCGCCCTTTCCCGACGCGAGCACGACTCCGTGCCGCGAGACGAATTCGAGCGGGTCGAAGCGGTCTTTCACGCCTTCTCCATACAGCGTCCTAGCCGCGCGTTACACTGTCGCGACGCAACGGAGGAATCCATGGGAGACATGACTTCGTTTGCTCGCATGCGCGGCGGCACCGCGGAGGGTTACTACTCGCGGACGGGCGACGCAAAAGCGCCGGCCATCGTCGTGATCCAGGAGTGGTGGGGCTTGCAGGGACAGATCAAGGCCGTGTGCGACCGGCTGGCGCTGGCGGGGTTCACGACGCTCGCTCCCGATCTCTACGGCGGAAAGGTCGTCCCCTACCACGACGAAGGCGCCGCCAGCGCGGCGATGTCCGCGCTCGATTTCAAGGCTGTCACCGAGGACGCCGTGCGCGGCGCGGTGGCGCACTTGAAGAAGACGGCGTCGAAGGTGGGGCTCACCGGGTTCTGCATGGGCGGTGCGGTCACCGTCATCGGCGCGGCACGGATCCCCGAGTTGGACGCCGCCGTCTGCTTCTATGGGTTGCCGCCCCCCAACGTCGCCTCCGGCAAGGACGTGCGCGTGCCGCTGCAGGGGCACTTCGCGAGCGAGGACGACTGGATCACGCCGGAAAAGGTGGACGCGTTCGAGAACGATCTGAAGGCGGCGAAGAAGACGAACGAGATCTACCGGTACAAGGGGCACCACGCCTTCATGAACGAGGATCGCAGGGACGTTCACGATCCCAAGGCGGCGGCGGTCGCGTGGGAGCGTGCCCTGACCTGGTTCCGCCGCTACCTCGCATGATCAAATGGCAGCTGAGCCGATCACGAGCGGACGCGCCAGCGGTGCCGCTTTCGGAAAGATCTCGTGTCGCAAGTCCGACACGGCAAATCCTGCCGCGTGGATGTTCGCCACGGTGCGCCGGTTGCACTGGCAACCGCATCCGATCCACGACCACGGCATGCGCAGGCGATCCTGCCAGCGCGCGAGCCCCGGATCCTCCGACCGCACGTGCTCGAGGAAGAGCAGCCGGCCGCCGGGTTTCAGCAGCCGGCGGATCTCCGCCAGCGCGCGAGCCGGGTCCGTCACCGTGCAGAGCACGAGAGTCGCGACCGCGCAGTCGAAGCTCGCTGCCTCCAGCGGAAGTTGCTCGGCGCGAGCGCGAACCACGCGCGTCGGAATGCGGTAGCGCTGCAGCTTGCGCTCGAGGCGAATCGCCATCGGCTCCTCGGGTTCCGCGATCACCAGCTCGGTCACGCTGTCGGGGTAGAAGGGCAGGTTCGCGCCCGTGCCCCCGCCGATCTCCAGCACGCGTCCCCTGGCGCCGGCGAGCAGCGCCTGCCGGTGCGCCGACAACCCGGCCTTCTCGGCTTCCGCCATCATGCGGTCGTACAGCGCGGCGAAGATCTTCCTCCACGGACTCACGCCGCGGCCACGTCGACGCCAGCCTCGAATTCGGCCTGGCCGCTGGAAAAGGTCTCGAACAGGTCGACGGCGGCGTCGGGCACGAGGGCGGCTCCCGACGTCAGAGTGTTCAGCCCCTCCCAGCCGTCGCGCATCCAGACGGTGCCTGGCGGAACGCGGTCGGTGACGGATGCGCGCGCCTTCATCTCGCCGCGGTCGTTGAACATGCGAATCGTGTCGCTGTCGCTGATTCCACGGCGCGAGGCATCCGCCGGCGAAATCCAGAGGCGCGGCTCGGGATCCGCCTCTGCCAGCGTCGGCAGCATCCGGCCGTGATCGTAGAAGGCGTGGAAGTGATTCAGCGTGCGGCCGAAGCGCAGCGCCAGTGGATACGGCGAGGCAGGCGGCGGCTCGTACACCGGAAGCGAGGGGAGACCGAAGCTCCGCGCCCGATCGGAGACGAGCTCGACCTTTCCAGAGGGAGTGTCGAACCTGAGATCTGGATAGGCAACGTGCGAGATGCGCAGCGCGCGCATTCCGCCCTCGGCAGCGAGCGCGGCTGCCGTGGCATGCCCGGTGGCGGGGTGGTCGAGGATGGCGTCGAGCGGGCCGGTCCCTTCGGCCCAGGGAAAGAAGTCGTGAACCTCGAGGCGGCGCGCGAGCTCGCGCAGCACCCAGGAAGGCGATCGCGCCTCGCCGGGCGGCTCGAGCACCTTGGGCATCAGGTACAGGTGCGTGTTCGTGCTCTTGCACCCGGTATCCTCGAGCCACGACGTCGCCGGCAGGAGCAGATCCGCGTGGCGTCGCGCGGTGTCGTGCATGAACAGGTCGTAGCTCGCCAGCAGATCCAGGCCGTCCAGCGCCCTGCCGACGCGCGCCGCATCCGCGAACGACGAAACCATGTCGGTGCCGAACAACAACAAGACCCGGACGCGGCCCGTCTCGAGCGACTCGGTGATCTTCGACATCTGGTTCGGGACGTAGTCGCCGGGCCGCCTTCGCTCGCGCGCGGCGATGCTGGTGAGACCCTGGCCATGCGTCATCCCCGCATGCCTCGGTCCCATGCCGGCGCCCTCGATGCCGAGATTTCCCGTGAGTGCCGGCAGACAGGAAACGGCGCGCGCGCCCTGCCAGCCCTCGACGCCTTTGTGCATCGAGCTGCCGCCGAGGAGGATCATCCCCGGCCTGGTCGAGGCATAGCGGCGCGCCAGCGCGACGATGCCATCGGCGCTCACGCCGGTGGTCGCTGCCGCCCACTGCACGTCATGCTTTGCGACGTGGGCGGCGAGCGCGTCGAAGCCGAGAGTGTTCCGCTCGACGAAAGCGGCGTCGTACAGCCGCTCGCCGACGATGACGTGCATCATTCCGAGCGCGAGCGCGGCGTCGGTCCCCGGCCGGATCAGCAGGGTCTCGTCCGACTGCGCCGACGCCTCCGTCTGCCGCACGTCGATGGTGACGACGTACGCGCCGCGGCGCTTCGCGGCAGCCAGGTGACGGCCCGTCAGCGGCTGGCTCGCGACATTCGCTCCCCAGAGGAGGATGAGCGCCGCGTGCGACCCCATGTCCTCCTTCGTGTTCACGCGCAGAACGCCGGTGAGGCCGAGGCCGAAGGCGCCGAGCCCCCAGCAGATCATCGTCGGGCTCCACCACTGGCAGCCGTACAGGTTGGCGAACCTGCGGAGCAGCTCGGACGAGATCCGCGTGCCGTAGTCGTTGGCGAAGAATCCATGCCCCGACCAGGTACCGACTGCCGCCGACCCGACGGCACGCGCCCGCGCGGCGATGGTATCCAACGCGTCTTCCCAGGTCGTGCGCTGCCACGATCCACTGCGCGCCGCGCGGCGAAGCGGATGCACGATGCGCTTTGGATTGCCGATGATCTCGCGCGCCGCCTGGCCGCGGATGCAGAGGAATCCCCGGCTGTCGGGATTGTCCGGGTCGCCTCGAACGGCTTTGACGCTCCCATCCTCGACGTCGACCAGCATCCCGCAGAGCGTGGGATGGCAGTTCATCGGGCACATCGTGCGCACCGTGTGCAGCGGAGTCATGCGGCTGCCGCGGCCTCGACCCGCGCGTGACCCACCCGGAGCGCGGCGAGGACCGCCAATCCCTGGAACAGCGCGACGCCGTAGAGCACGGACGGGAACATTCCCCGGTCCAGCAATGGTCCGAAGAGGACGGGGGCTACCGACAATCCGGCATCGAGGCCCGAATAGACGAAGCCGTAGATGCGCCCGAACGAGCGCTGTCCAAAGCGATCCATTGCCGCCCGCCGGACCAGCAGGTCGCGAGAAGGGGTCGCGGTGCCTGTGCAGAAGCCGAAGATGGCCATCAAAGGAGTGACGGTCACCGGCGGAACTCCGCCGCTCGCGAGAACCAGTGCCATCGCCGCCGACATCACCAGCAGCACGGCGACGACGCGCTCGTGCGCCTCGTAGCGCGCCGCCAGAAATCCGCCCGCGGCGATTCCCGCCGCACCACCGAGCAGATAGATGGTCAGCGCCGACGCCGCGGCGGTGAGCGGCAGACCGTAGACGTGGTTCAGCACCGAGGGAGCGAAATTCTGCAGCGCGCTCACGCCCATCGTCGAGGCGAGGAAGAAGAAGAAGCACATCCAGACCGCGCCGACGCGCAGGAACGCGAACGGCGAGCTGCGCTCCGCGGCATGACCGGCGCCGGCGGCATGAGCGGGCGCGGGAGCGCTGAGGTTCCCGCGCAGCAGCACCACCGACGCGAACGCGACGAGTCCCAGACCCGCAGCGGACAGCGCGGCCGCGCGCCAACCCGCGGCGGAAGCGATGCCCGCCATCATCACCGGCGCGACGCCCCAGCCTACGTTGCCGGCGACGCCGTGCGCCGAGAAGGCGTGACCGAGGCGCGCCGGCGAGACGCGGCGATTGAGGACCGTGAAGTCCGCGGGATGGAAGACGGCGTTCCCCGCTCCGGCGAGCAACGCGGCCGCGACGAGCGCCGGGTAGCCCTGCGCCGATGCGAGCGCCAGCGCCGAAAGCGTCAGCAGCGCAAGCCCGGCGGAGAGGACGCGCTGCGCGCCGTACCGATCCACCGCGAACCCGGCCGCCGCCTGGCCAATGCCGGACACGACGAAGAACCCGGTGGTCAGCGTGCCCGCCTTGGTGAAGCTGAGGTTGAACTCCGACATCAGCCAGGGGAACAGCGAGGGAATGACCAGGTGGAAGAAGTGCGAGGTTCCGTGGGCGAAGCCGACGAGCGACATCACCTGGAAGTCGCCGGCGCGCACCGGCGCGGCCACGCTGAAGGCAGGCTTGTTCATCGTTCAGGCACCACCGGCTTCAAGGGACGCTCGTTGACGGAGAGCTGGAAGACGTCCGGGCGCGCGTAGTGCCCGGTCACGTCGAAGTCGTACTTCCCTCGCGCGATCTCGTCCATGTCCAGCTCTGCGCACAGGATGGCTTCTTCCTCGAAGACCGGTCCGGCCAGCACCTTGCCCGCCGGATCGATGATGCAGCTTCCTCCGCGCATGAGCACCGTCTGCGGCGCCTCACCCAATGCATTGGGGATGTCCGCCGGCAGGTCGGAGCGCCGCAGGACCTGGCAGGCCGTGAGCACGAAGCAGCGGCCTTCGAGGGCGACATGGCGCATGGTCGGCACCCAGGTCTCACGGTCGTCCGCCGTCGGGGCGCAATAGAGCTGCACTCCCTTGGAGTACATCGCCATGCGCAGCATCGGCATGTAGTTTTCCCAGCAGATCACCGCGCCGAGCCGCCCCAGGCTCGTGTCGAACACCGAGAGCGTCGAACCGTCCCCGAAGCCCCAGACGAGCCGCTCCGCGGCGGTGGGCATCAGCTTGCGGTGCTTGCCGAGGAACGCGCCGTCGTCGCCGAAGAAGAGCACCGTGCAGTACAGCGTGCCTCCGTCGCGCTCGATCACGCCGACCACCAGATGCAGGCGATGCTGGCGCGCAAGTTTCGACATCCGGTCCACGTCAGGCCCCGGCACTTCCACCGCGCTCTCGAAATACCGGCGGAACTGGTCGCGGCCTTCGCGCGTCCGCCGGCCGACCACCGCCCCGAAGTCGAGGCCCTTCGGATAGGCCGACACGAACGCCTCGGGAAAGACGGCGAGCTGCGCTCCCTGCCGCGCTGCCTCCGCCGTCAGATCGGCGACTTTGTCGAGCGTTCGCGCGCGATCGAACGCCACGGGCGCCGCCTGCACCACCGCCGCGCGGATCTTCATCGCCTCACCAGCCCTCGAGCGCGTCTGCGAAGAGGTGGGCGAGGTCCGTCTCGGACACGGGCCGGGGCGAGAGCTTCGTCACGCGCGCTTGCGGCAGCGTGCCCTCGACCAGCCTGGGGATGTCCGACTTCGTGTACCCCACCGAGCGCAGGCCGTTGGGCATAGATAGTCGCTGCATGATCGCGATCAGCCGGTCGGAAAGGATCTTCCCGGCGTCCTCCGGCTTCGCCCGCGATACGTCCGCGCCGAGGATCTCCGCGGCCACGAGGTGCCGGTCCGGGCAAGCCTGTGCGGTGAAGCGGAACACCGCCGGAGCGTTGAGGATGACGGACATGCCATGCGGCACGATCGGGTGGTCGCCAGGGAATCCCTCGGGCCGGAAATCGCGCACCATTCCGGAGACCGGGTAGGACATTCCATGCGGAAGATGCACGCCGGCGTTTCCGAATCCCACGCCGGCGTAGGACGCCGCGAGCTGCATCTTCTGTCGCGCCTCGTCGTCGTCGGGATTCTCCACGGCGCGGACGAAATACTTCGCGACCCAGCGCAGCGCTTCCAGCGACCAGACGTCGCTGATCGGATTGGACCCCTGGTAGGCGGGCCGCAGGACGGGCCGCTCCGGACGTGGGCGTTGGTGGAACGGGATCGCCGTGTAGGACTCGATGGCGTGGCTGAGGACGTCGAATCCGCTCGTCGCGGCGACCTGCGGCGGCATCGAGCGCGTATTCTCGGGGTCGAGGATGCCGAGCATGGGCTTCAGCCTGCGATGGGCGATGCCCGTCTTCGCGTGCAGCGGCGTGTAGTCGAAGATCGCCACGCCGGTGGTCTCGCTTCCGGTTCCCGCAGTGGTGGGAACGGCGATCAGCGGCTTGAGCGGCCCGGGAGCAGGCTTTCCCTTTCCGATGGGCGCGTTGACGTAGTCGAGAAAGTCGGCCGGATACGTGGAGTAGAGATTGGCCGCTTTCGCGGTATCGATGGTCGATCCGCCGCCCACGGCGACGAACGCGTCGAAGTCGCCCTGCGTGGCGAACTCGATCGCCTCGCGAAAGGAGACGTCGGTCGGCTCGACGTGGACGCGATCGAACAGCGAGTATCCGATCCGGTTGTCGCGCAGGCTCTCGACCACGGTGGCGACGGGCGCGAGCCGGGCGAGATTCGGATCGGTGAGGACCATCACCCGCTTCGCCTTCATCTCGGCGAGATCCATGCCGATCTCGCGCGTGACGCCGGCGCCGAATCGGATGCTGGAGGAAGCGAGCTCGAACGCGTATTCGGAAGCCATCCGTCCTCCTCAGGCTGGTTGGAGCGCGTCGTTGGAAGGACTGCCCGCGCGCCAGCCGAGCCAGATGACCGCGAGGGCCATCGCCACGAGCACCACCGCGATGCTGATGCGCGACAGCGTGCTGAAGAGTGTGAGCGTGCCGCTGGAGAGCCCGGTGAAGGCGAGTCCCACGACGGGAAGCACGGGAACGCCGCAACCGGCGAGCGTGCAGGGGCCCGTGGTCAGCCCCAGGATGCTGGTCATCGCGCCGGCGACGCCCGCAGGGCGAGCGGCCCTGGCGCCGACCCCGCAAGCTTCTCCTTGCCGCCGCCGATACGACCAGAGCGCGAAGTAGGTCCCGAAGATCAGGGAGGTGACGACGATGCGGGCGAGGGTGGGCACGTCGATGATGAAGCCCCAGTCGATGCCTTCGACCTTGTTGTCGGCGCTCACCCAGGCGATGGCCATGTTGGAGAGGAACGAAAGCTTCTTCGCCAGCGGCTCGTCGGACCGGAGATATTCGGGAAGGCGGGAGAGCCAGGGATTGAAGGTGAAGAAATCAAAAGGCCTGCGCGCGATGGAGAGGATCGCGACCGGCGCCGCGAGATTGAACACGGCCACCGCCGCGGTCACTCCCCAGACCACTTTCGCCCTGGACCGGAGCGCAGCGCCGATTCCGCGGAACGTTTGTCCGACTAAAGTCAGGCCTTTCCCCAACATCCAGAGCCCCTTTCGCGGAGGCGGAGGATACGTGACGGCCAGGCGATCGACAACCGGACGCCGTTGACTTTTTCAATGGCGGTGTGTTAGCGCGGCCAGTCATCTCCAGTCGCAGCTCCCTGATTTCAGGAGGCCATATGAAGGCGCGACCCACACGGCGGGATTTTCTCTCTCAACTCGGAGTCACCGCGGTAGCAGCGGTCGGAGGCTCGGCCGCCGGTCTGGGGATGGCGTCGATGGCCCACGCCCAGGAGAAGGCGAAGGGCACCATCCCCGACAAGCCGTTCAAGATCGGCCACATGACGTTCTTCACCGGCGCCGGAGCGGTGCTCGGCGAGCCCATGTACAAGGGCAACCTGCTCGCGGCCGACGAGATCAACGCGCAGGGAGGCCTGCTCGGGAAGAGGAAGATCGAGATCCTCAAGGCCGACGAGGCGGCCGGAACCGACGCGAACACCAAGGAGATGCGCCGGCTCAAGCTCTCCGAGAAGATCGACATGTTCATGGGGATCACCTCGAGCGGCAACACGCCCGCCCTCGGCCCCGTGGCGGAAGAGCTGAAGCTGCTCACCATCTTCGTCGATGGTTGCACCGACTTCCTCTTCGACAAGGCCGTCCCCAACCCGCGCTACATCTTCCGCATCACCAACATCCAGTCGGCGGACGGATCGACCTGCGCCCTGGGCGTCGCCATGACCTGGCCCGACGTGAAGAAGGTCGCGCACATCCATCCCGACTATTCATACGGGCGCAACTGCTTCGACCACTTCAGCATCGTCACCAAGAAGCTGCTTCCCCACGCGCAGAACGTCTCGGAAGCGTGGCCGAAGCTCTTCTCCACCGACTTCACCCCGCACATCACCAAGACGCTGGGGGCCAAGCCGGACCTGCTCGTCACCTCGCTCTGGGGCGGCGACTACGTCGCCTTCTACAAGCAGGCGCTGCAGCACGGGCTCTACAGCAAGATGAAGGTCGCCACGACGCTGGCGCTGGGGTCGGCGCCGCAGTCCATCGGAAAGGACCATCCGGAGGGCGTGCTCAGCGGCGTGCACGCGAACTACCACTTCAGCTATCCGGCCGGGAACCGGTGGCCGCTCAACAAGACCTTCGTCGAGAAGTACCACGCCAAGTTCAACGAGTACCCGAACTTCCAGGCGGAGGGCGCCTACACCGCGACCTACGCGCTGAAGACGGCCTTGGAGAAGGCGAACAAGCTGATGGGCGGATGGCCCGATGACGACGCGATCATCGGCCAGCTCGAGGGAATGATGATTCCCGGGCCGGGCGGCTACGTCTACATCCGCCCCGACAACCACCAGGGCTACAAGGACGCGATCACCGGCTTCAGCAAGAACACCCCGGACTATCCGTTCCCGATCCTCGACCCGGCCCGCATCATCACCATCCCGATCCGCAACATCACTGCGCCTCCGGGATGGCCGAAGGGCGAGCCGACGTCGACCTATACCTGGATCGACCAGACCTGGCCGACGGTGAAGACAGCCTGAACCGACGCAGGTGGACCTCCTCGTCATCCACCTGTTCAACGCGCTCCTCTACGCGTCGGTCCTGTTCCTCATCGCCGGCGGGTTGAGCCTGATCTACGGCGTAATGCGGATCGTGAACCTCGCGCACGGGAACCTCTTTGCCCTGGGCGCGTTCATCACCGCATCCGCGGTCGGGCAATGGTTCGCCGGCTCGACCTCGGCCTGGCTCTACCTGCTCCTTCCGCTCGGTGCTTTGGGGGCAGCAGCCCTCGGCGCGATCCTCGAGCCGACGTTGCTCCGGCCCTTCTACCGGCGGCCGGAGGAATACCAGCTGCTCGTCACGTTCGGCATCCTCATGATCCTCGAGGACGTCATGCGCTTCGTCTGGGGCCCCTATCCGGTCTCCGCGACGACGCTCTTCGAGAAGATGGGCAGCATGAACGTCGGGGACTGGATCTATCCCCGCTACAACCTGCTGGTGATCGCCGTCGGCGGCCTGGCCGCTCTTTTCCTCTGGGCGTTCATTTATCGCACCAACTTCGGCATCCTCCTCCGGGCCACCTCGCAGGACATGCGGCGGGCCTCGGCCCTCGGCGTCAATGTGAACCTCGTCTACGTCGAGGCCTTCACCATCGGCTGCTTCATGGCCGGCCTCGGCGGCGCCATCATCGTTCCCAGCCAGTCGGCGGTCCTGGGAATGGGCGTGGACGCGCTCGTGCTCTCCTTCATCGTCGTCGTCGTCGGAGGGCTGGGAAGCCTGGAGGGCGCGCTGGTGGGCGCGCTGATCGTCGGGATCATCCGGGAGATCGGCATCAGCATCTTTCCCGAGATCGAGCTGGCGGTGCTCTACCTGATCGCGGCCATCGTGCTGCTAGTCCGACCGGCGGGACTCTTTGGCCGGGCGACATGAGCGCCATCGCCCTCCGCCCCGCGGCGCTGCGGTCGCCGCTCTGGATCCTGGTCTGGGCGGTGCCCATCGCGGCGCTGCTCGGCCTGGCCCCCTGGGCGCTCGATCCGTACCAGACGATCCTGCTCGCCTACGGCCTGGTGATGGCCATTGCCGTGCTCGGCTTCAACCTCCTGCTCGGCTACACGGGGCTGCTCTCCTTCGGCCATTCGGCGTACTTCGGCGTGGGCGCCTACGCGGTGGCGTTCATGGTCAAGTACCTGCACTTCCAGTCGATGGAGCTGTTCCTCCTCGGCACCATCGTCGCCTCCATCGTGGTGACGTTCGTCTTCGGCTACGTCTGCGTCCGGTACACGCGCATCTTCTTCAGCATCCTCACGCTCGCGCTTTCCCAGGTCCTCTGGAGCCTCGCCTTCAAGTTCTTCTGGGTGACCGGAGGGACCGACGGCCTGCGCGTGCCGACGCCGAAGCTCCTCGGCGTCGCGTTTGGAGAGAAGGAAGACAAGATCCAGTTCCTCTCCCACGGCTACTACTATTACGTCCTGGCAGTCTTCGTCGTCTTCGTGGCGGTGATGTGGGTCATCGTCCACTCGCCGTTCGGCAAGGCGCTGCAGGCCATCCGCGACAACGAGACCCGGGCGCGCTTCGTCGGGATCCGGATCCGGCACTACCGGCTCCTCGCCTTCCTCGTGTCGGGAGTCTTCACCGCCATCGCCGGAGCGCTGTGGGTCCCGCTCAACGGGCTCACCACGCCGGACATCCTCTACTGGCCGTTCTCGGGAGAGATCGTCTTCATGTCCGTGCTGGGCGGCTTCCGCAACTTCACCGGCCCCATCGTCGGCGCGGTAGTCTTCAATTACCTGAAGACTTACGCCGTCGGCTTCACGGTGTACTGGCAGGCGCTGCTCGGAATCGTCCTGGTGGTGCTGGTCGTCGCGCTTCCCACCGGGATCGTCGGCACGGCCAAGCTGCTGGCAGCGGCGGCCAGGAGGCGGTTCGCGCAATGAATTACCTGGAGACGACGAAGCTGACCAAGTACTTCGGCGATACCCACGCCGTCGACAAGGTCGACTTCGCGATCGGCGAGGGCGAGGTCGTCTCGCTGATCGGTTCCAACGGCGCGGGCAAGACCAGCCTGGTGAACCTGATCAGCGGCCTCTTGCAGCCCGACAGCGGTCGCATCGTCTTCCGCGGTGAAGACGTCACGAACCAGTCGGTGCAGGACCGCATCAAGGGCGGCATCGCCCGGAGCTTCCAGATCGTCAACCTCTTCGACGAGCTGACGGTCGTCGACAACGTGGCGCTCTCCATCTTTGCCCGCGAGGGAAAGACCCGCTGGTTCTTCACTCTGGCGGATCACTACGGCGCGATCTGGGACGAAGCCAACGACATCCTCCACCAGTTCGGGCTGGATCTGAAAGCGCAACAGCTCGCCGGCGGCATCTCCCAGGGAGAGCGCAAGCTGCTCGACGTGGCCGTCGCCTACGCGCTCAAGCCGCGGCTGCTCTTCCTCGACGAGCCGACCAGCGGCGTCAGCACGCGTGAGAAGGCGCCGATCATGGACGTGATCAGCTCGATCGTCCGGTCGAACAGGATCACCGCGGTCGTCATCGAGCACGACATGGACATCATCTTCAAGTACTCCGACCGCATCGTGGTCATGCACCAGGGCCTGATCCTCGCCAGCGGCACCCCGGAGGAGATTCGCAGCAACGAGTCGGTGAAGGACGCAGTGTTCGGGCCTACCCATGCTTGAGCTGCAGGCCATCCATACGTATCGCGGCCGCGCGCAGATCCTCCGGCAGGTCTCGCTGGAAGTGGGCGACAGGGAATCAGTGGTCCTGGTCGGACGCAACGGCGCCGGCAAGACCACCACCATCGACAGCATCATCGGCCTGCTGCCGCTGCGCTCCGGCAAGATCACCTTCCAGGGCCAGGACATCAGCACGATGCCGCCGTACCGGCGAGCGCGGCTCGGCATCGGCTACGCGCCCGAGGACAGCGGCCTCTTTCCCGACCTGACGGTGGAGGAAAATCTGCAGATCTGCCGCTTGCTCGCGAAGTCGTCGGGACGGGCCGCACAGGAGTCGGAGGCGAACGACCGCGTCTACTCGGTGTTTCCGGAAGTGCGGCAGTTCACCCAGCGGCGCGGGCTGTTCCTGAGCGGCGGGCAGAAGAAGATGGTGGCCATCGCGCGGGCGATGATGCTGTCGCCGGCGATTCTCCTGCTCGACGAGCCTTTCGAGGGGCTCGCGCCGGTGGTCGTGACGCGGCTGATCGACGCCGTGCGGAAGATCAAGGAGATGAAAATCTCGGTGTTGATCGCGGAGTCGAACCTCGCCAATGCGAGCCGGGTCGCGGACCGCCTCTATGCGATCGATCGCGGCGAGATCATCTATAAGGGCGATCCAAGGCAGGTCATGGACAACAAGGAAGTGATGAGCACGATCCACGGATAGCCGATTGGCGCGCCGCTCCCTCCTCTGGATCGTCTCCCTCGCAGCGCTGATCTTCGCGTACATGCTGGTCGCGCGGGCCATCTCGCGACCTGACATCGTCCCGCCCGCCGAAGACATCGCGGGTGCATTCGCGGCGCTGGTGGGACGCGGTCAACAGTCGCCCGCGAGCGACATGCCCGGGATGGACATGCCGGCGCATCACCATCATTCCAGCGACCAGGTCGACACGTTGCTGCAGGAGGGCGTGACGCTGCAGGCGTCGCTGGCGGTCACCACGGCCCGCGTCCTCTTCGGTCTGATCGTCGGCTTGCCGCTCGGCATGCTGATGGGCCTTCTCATGGGCTGGAGCCGCCGCGCCGATGACTACCTGCACCCGATCTACGTCCTGGTCCGCTCGGTGCCGCCGCTGTCGCTCATCACCTACATCATGCTCTGGCTCGGGCACAGCGAAGCGCACCGCTTGATTCCCATCGTGTACGCGGTCGCCGTCACGGCGGTGATTCCCACCTATCACGGCGTGCGCGACGTCGCCGGCAAGTACGTGGTGGCTGCGCGATCGCTCGGAGCGAGGGGACGGCTCCTCCTCGCCAAGGTGGTGCTGCCGGCCGCCGCACCGGCGATGCTGGGCGGTCTCCGGTACTCGGTCGCCATCGCCTGGATGACGGCGGTCGGCGCCGAGATGCTGATGGCCGAGAACGGCATGGGCAACCTCCTGGTGGGCGGAGGCATGTGGTCGTCGCGGTTGCAGATGCGGTCGGATCCCGCGGTGATCATCGTCGGCATTCTCGTGCTGGCCGGTGCGGGGTGGGCGATGGACCTCGCGGCGAGAGCGTGGAGCGCGCGGCTGACGCGCTGGGCGAGATGATGGGCGCCGTGCGGGTCAGGCGGGCGATCGTTGCCCTTGTGGCGGTCGCGGTGCTGTACGGGATTGCGGCGCAGATCGGTCGCGGGCGTCTGCCCGATCGGATCTGGATGGGCGCGCACTACGTCGACAACGTCAAGCTCCTCCCCACCTGGCAGCAGCTCGCCGAGGAGGGAGCATATCTCGTCGAGTCGGAGATCCTTTTGGACAGCGTGGTGGTGAGCACGAGGAGGGTCGCGATCGGGCTCGTTCTCGGCTCGGTCGCCGGGATTCTCCTCGGACTTTTGACGGGATGGGCGTCCCGCATCGAATCCCTCGCGGACCCGTGGGTGACGTTCTTCCGCTTCGCCCCGGCGCTCGCGCTGCTGCCGCTCTACGTGGTCTGGTTCGGGTACGGCGAGACCTCCAAAGTCCTCCTCATCGCCACGAACGTCGCGGTGATCACGCTTCTCGGCGCGCACCAGGGCGTGCGGGGAGTGCCGCGCGTCTATCTCGACGCGGCCGCTTCTCTCGGCGCGGGGCGCTGGCTCCGCTTCCGCAAGATCGTCCTGCCCGCCGCCTTTCCCTCGATCTTCGGCAGCGTCCGCATCGCTGTCGGTCTGGCGTGGGTCACCATCGTCGTCGCCGAGCTGATCGATGCGAGGATGCCGAGCCTCGGATACCTGCTGGCGCTCTCCGGCACCTACCCGCGGGTGCCGACGATGCTGATCGCGCTCGCGACCGTGGGCGCGCTCGTGCTCGTCTTCGACCTGCTGGCGCTGCTGCTGCACGCCCGGGCGACGCGCTGGATGGGCCGAACGGCATGACGGCGACCCTGTCGCCGCCGGCGCTCGAAGCGGAGGACGTCAGCTACACCTACTCCGGGCCGCCGCCGACGCACGCGCTGCAGAATCTCACGCTGCGCGTGAGGGACAACGAGTTCCTCGCCGTGCTGGGCCCGGTGGGCTGCGCCAAGACGACGCTGCTGCGCATCTTCGCGGGCTTTCTTCGCCCGACGTCGGGAAAGGTCCGTTGCGCCGGGTCGGGCATCGACGGGCCCGGGTGGCAGAGGGGCTACGTCCTGCAGGAGCAGGCCATCTTTCCCTGGATGACGGTGCGCGAGAACGTCGAGTTCGGCCTGCTCGCCAAAGGCGTCGAGCCGTCGGCGCGGGAAGCGGTCAGCGACGAGCTGATCAAGCTGATCGGACTGACGGCCTTCGAGGCGGCATATCCGAAGGATCTCTCCGCGGGAATGTCGAAGATGGTCGAGGTGGTGCGCGTGCTTGCCACCGATCCCTCCATCCTGCTGCTCGACGAGCCCTTCGGGGCGCTCGACGCGCAGACCCGCGCGCGGATGCAGGACGCGCTGGCGCGGCTCTGGGAGCAGCGGCGCAAGACGGTGCTGTTCGTGACGCACGACGTGGAGGAGGCGCTGTACCTGGCTGACCGGATCGTCGTGCTCTCCGAGCGCCCGGGCAAGCTCAAGGCGCAGTTCGAGGTGGCGGTTCCGCGGCCGCGCTCGGTGGACACGCGGTTCTCCGCCGGATTCCTCGCGCTGAAGCGCGAGATTTGGGACGCCACCGGCCGCTGAATTACGCCAGAGGCGGGAACTTCCCGGCCGTCGACGCATCACATCATCTGGGAGATCGCATGAGCACGCCACAGGAGCTGAAGGGTCCGGACTTCGGCGCCGGTCTCGATGCCGGGCAGCTCAGGGATGGCGAGCAGCTCCTCGGCCATGCTGCGGGCGAACCGGTCGTCCTCGTGCGTCGCGGGAGCGAGATCTGCGCCGTCGGCGCCGTCTGCTCGCATTACGGAGGGCCACTGGCGGAGGGCATCGTGGAGGGCGGCACGATCCGGTGCCCGTGGCATCACGCCCGCTACGATCTGCGCACCGGCGCGCCGGAGCGGCCGGGGCGCGACGCGATCGCCTGCTATCGCGTCGAGCAGCAGGGCGGTCGCGTCCGCGTCGGGGAGCGGCTCGCCATCGCCCAACCGCGGTCTGCCGCCGGACCGCAGAGCGTCGTGATCGTCGGAGCCGGAGCGGCGGGCAATGCCTGCGCCGAGGAGCTGCGCCGGCAAGGCTACGAGAAGGCGATCACGATGGTCGGCGCGGAGGCGCCCGTCGATCGGCCGAACCTGAGCAAGGACTATCTCGCCGGGACTGCGCCGGAGGAATGGGTGCCGCTGCGCGGCCGCGACTTCTATCCCGCACAGCGCATCGATCTCGTCGACCAGGTCGAGGTCACCGCAATCGACGTCGGACGGCGCGAGGTGCGGCTCTCGACCGGGCGGACGCTCGGGTACGGCGCGCTGCTCCTGTCCACCGGCGCGGATGCCATCCGGCTCCCCATTCCTGGAGCGGAACGCGCGCTCACGCTGCGCTCGTTCGCGGACAGCAAGGCGCTTGCGGCGCGCGCCGTGGCGGGCAAGCGAGCGGTGATGATCGGCGCGAGCTTCATCGGGCTGGAGGTGGCGGCCTCCCTGCGCGCGCGGAACCTGGACGTCTCCGTCGTCGCGCCCGAGAGCCGGCCGCTGGAACGCGTTCTTGGGCCGGAGCTGGGCGATTTCGTCCGCGCCGTGCACGGGGAACACGGCGTCCGATTCCATCTCGGGCGCAAGCCGGTGCGAATCGACGCCGGATCCGTGACGCTGGACGACGGCACTTCGATTCCGGCGGAGCTGGTGGTGATGGGCGTCGGCGTGCGGCCGCGGCTGCAGATCGCGGAGCTGGCCGGATTGCGGATGGACCGCGGCGTGGTCGTCGACGCGAGCCTGCGCACCAGCGTGGAGGGCATCTGGGCAGCCGGAGACATCGCGCGCTTTCCCGACGCGCGCAGCGGCAGGTCGATCCGCGTGGAGCACTGGGTGGTGGCGGAGCGCCAGGGGCAGCATGCCGCCCGCGCCATGCTGGGGGCGCGCGAGCCGTATCGCGCTGTCCCGTTCTTCTGGAGCCAGCACTACGACGTGCCCATCGCATACGTGGGGCACGCGGAGGGATGGGACTCGATCGAGGTCAAGGGCAACATCGCCGGCCGCGATTGCATCGTCGCGTATCGGCAGGCAGGCCGGGTGCAAGCGGTGGCCTCGATCTACCGCGACCGCGAAAGCCTGCTCGTCGAGGCAGCCATGGAACGCGGCGACGAAGCGGCCCTCGAAGCAATCTTGCGGGCGTAGCCGCTTACTTGCGCGCGGGCTGGGTGCGCGCCTCGCGCAGGTCCAGCTCGTGCTCGAGCTCTCGCAGCACTTCGTCGTTGATGCGCCGTTCGTCGCGGAGCCGGATGGCCGACTCGCGTTCGGCGCGCAGGAGCTCGCGGGAGATCTCGCGGGACGTGCGGTGCACATCGCCATCGCCGGTTCCAGCGGCGTCGAGGTTCGCGAGACGTTGGCGGTAGTGTTGCGCCAGATCGTCGTACACCGGCGTCAACGCATCGCTGCCGCCCGCGCGAATCTGCTCGAGGCGCGAGAGCGCCGACTGGAGCACGATCCGGCGCGCCTCCTTTTCCTCGCAGTCCGGTCCTGGGGGCGTCTCCAGGCCGAGGAGCCGGATCAGCGGGGGCAGCGTCAGTCCCTGGAAGAGGAGCGTGGCGACGATCACACAGAATGTGAAGAAGACGATCGCGTTCTTCAGCGGGAACGCCGTTCCTTCCGCCAAGGTGCGGGGCAGCGCCATCGCCGCGGCCAGCGCGATCACGCCGCGCATACCCGCCCAGCCGACGATGAGGAGCTGCCGCGGGGTTGGTATCGGATCCTCCTGATGGAGGAAACGGTGGCGGATGAAGTACGAAAGCCGTGCGCCTGGAAACACCCAGACGACGCGGAGGGCGATGACCACGGCGCTCAATGCCGCTCCGGCAAGGAGCATCTTCCCGAGACCCGCCTTCTGGATGCCGGCCACGACCACCGGAAGCTGAAGGCCGATGAGGACGAAGACGAGCCCGTTGAGCGTGAAGGTGAGCGCGTTCCAGACCGAATACGCCTGCAGGCGGACGGTGGGCGAGAAGAAGTACGTGCTCCTCCGGCCGAGGTAGAGACCGGCAGCAACCACCGCGAGGACGCCAGAAGCGTGGATCGCGTCAGCGATCAGGTACGCGCCGTACGGCACGAGGACGCTGATGGCGATCTCGATGGGTCCATCGTCGATCCGCCGCTCGAACCAGTCGACGACCAGGCCAAGCAGCAGCCCGACGCCGAGTCCGCAAGCGACGAGATAGCTGAGCCGGAAGAGCACGAACGAGGCCGGCGGAATCTCTCCCCAGGTGAGCAGCAGCACGCCCATCTCGACCGCGAGCAGGCCGGTCGCGTCGTTGACCAGGCTCTCGCCTTCGAGGACGTCGACGATGCGGCGCGGAAGCCCCATGTTCCTCGCGATCGAGGTCGCGGCGATGGCGTCGGTGGGGGAGACGACGGCGCCCAGCACGAAGCCGATCCGCCAATCGAAACCGGGCGCGATCCAGCCGGCGACGGCTGCGACGCCGGCCACGGTGAAGGCGACCAGACCGACGGCGAGCGAAGTAATGCTGACGAGATTGTGGGAGAACTCGCGCCAGGGCGTATTCCAGGCGGCGCCGTAGAGCAGCGGCGGCAGCACCACGAAGAAGATGACGTCCGGATCGAGCGTCGTCGAGGGAAGGCCGGGGATGAAGCTCACCAGCAGGCCGGCGACGAGCAGCACGAGGGGATACGGCACCCGCAGTCGCTGCGCCAGGGCGCCGAACGCGACGACCACGAGGAGGAGCACGACGAACACGAACTGGGCGGCGTGCGCTCCGGTCACGAAGTAACCTGTACCGCCTGAAGGAGTAGCCGCAAAGCCGCACCTCCGCTGCGGCAGCGGCTAGCGGGACTCCAGGCGGACGATGTCGCCGGGCTGAAACCAGCGCGCGTCCATGGCGTCCTCGAGCACGAACGCAACGACGCCCGGTCCGCGTTCCGCCGCCAGCGCGCTGTCGAGCCGCAGCACGGGCATGTCGTTCAGGTACGCGCGCGGACCGAGCTCGACCGGACGTCCCCCCTGCAGGGGGCGTGCGAAGACCACCGGCACGCAGTGGACGCCGCCTTCGTTGATCAGCTGCGCAGCCTCGACCTGGAATTCCATCGCTCCGAAATACTGTAGCCAACTTGTCCCGGGACAAGCTTGAAAGTTCATTTGTCAACTCGCCCCGGGGCGAGTTCAACCGGTTGAATCACTGGCTTCAAGCGCGCGCCCGCCTGCACGGCGCTTTGACATTCCGGACTCGCCGGAACGATCATCGCAGCCCCTCTCGCTGTCGGAGGTCTTCCATGGCACCTCGACGCGGAACCACTCGACGCCGTTTCCTTCAGTCCACCGCGCTCGCTGCTGCCGGCCTCGCGCTGCCGCGCACGGGCTTTGCCGCCAGCCCGGACCTCAAGCTCAAGAAGCCGATCAAGATCGGCTGCCAGTGCATCCTTTCCGGGCCGCTGGGCGGATATGGCGAGTTCATGCGCAAAGGCGCCACGCTCGCCATGGAGGAGGTCAACGGGCAGGGCGGGATCGGGGGCAGCCCCATCGAGCTGAACTTCCGCGACGAGGAGCTCAAGGTCGACGTGGGCGTGAAGAACGCCCGCTACTTCGTCGAGGACTGGGGCGCGGACTTTCTCGTCGGAATCGACTCGAGCGGGGTCGCGATGGCGGTGGGCGAGATCATGCCGTCGCTGAACAAGGTCCTCATCGTCACGCACGGCGCGACGGAGAAGTACAACGAGGACCTGGTCTTCAAGCGCCACATCCGCCAGTGCTTCCGCGTCTGCGTCCCCGTCTACCAGGACGGCATCGCCTCCGCGCTGGTGGCCAAGGACCTGCCGGTGAAGCGCTGGGCCACCATCTCTCCCGACTACGAGTACGGCCACACTTCCTGGAAGATGTTCCGCGCCTACCTGAAGCGCTTCAAGCCGGACGTCGAATTCGTCGGCGAGAGCTTCGCCAAGTTCGGCACCGTCGACTTCTCCAGCCACATCAGCAAGGTGATGGGCCTCAATCCCGAGGGCATCTTCTCCACCGAATGGGGCGGCGAGGCTGTCACCATGGTGAAGCAGGCCAAGCTGTTCAAGGTCTTCGAGAACACGAAGGCGTTCATGATCGGGATGGGTTCGGCGATGGACGTGCTGCAGGGTCTCGGCGCGGACTACCCCGACGGGACATGGGCGTCCGGCCGCTACTACTTCGGGTACCCGGACAGTCCGGAGAACAAGAAGTTCGTCGAGGCGTTCCGCAAGCGCTGGAACTCGTACCCGAGCTATCCGTCGGAGACGTCGTACACGGCGATCCACGCGCTGAAGAAGGCCGTCGAGAAGGCGAAGTCGATCGAGACGGAGAAGGTCATCGAAGCGCTCGAAGGGCTCGAGCTGGATCGCCCCGCCGGCAAGTGCGTCATCCGCAAGGAGGATCACCAGGCCGTGTACGCGGTGCCTTGGGGACAGATCAAGCACGACCCGAAATTCCCCATGCCCATCTTGACCAACCTCAAGGTCTTCACCACCGACGAGTACTACCGAAAGCCGCCGTTCGCGCCGGTCGAGGGGTAAGTGCTCTTCCAGGGCCTCGTCGGCCTGAGCGAGGCGATGTACCTGTGGCTCGTCGCGGCGGGCCTCTCGCTGATCTTCGGCGTCATGCGGGTCCTGAATTTCGCGCACGGCAGCCTGTACATGCTGGGCGCGTACTTCGCCTGGGTCGTCGTGCGCGTCACCGGCAGCTTCTGGCTGGCCCTGTTGATCGGCCCGGCGGTCGTCGCCGGGGTCGGGTGGGCGATGGAGTTCGGCTTTCTCCGCCGCGTCTACTCGGCGCCGGAAGCCTTCCAGCTGCTGCTCACGTTCGCGTTCGTGCTCATGTTCGACGACGCGGTGAAGCTGGTCTTCGGGCCGGTCTACCAGTCGCCGCCCACTCCCGCGGCGCTGTCCGGCGCATTCGTCCTCGGCCGCTCGATCCTTCCCACCTACCACCTCTTCATCCTTTGCGTCGGTGCGCTGGTCGGCCTCGGGCTCTGGTTCTTCCTGGAGAAGACCAGCTTCGGCCTCGTGATCCGCGCCACCGCCGCCGACCGTGAGATGGCCCGCGCGCTGGGTGTCCGCTCCTCGAGGCTCTTCACCTGGGTGTTCATCCTCGGCGCCGCGCTGGCCGGCCTGGGGGGCGCGCTCTCCATGCCTGTGCGCGCCATCTCTCCCGGGATGGGCGAGTTCATCATCATCGAGGCGTTCGTGGTGGTGGTGCTGGGGGGACTCGGTTCGTTGCGCGGGGCGTTCGTCGGCGCGCTCCTCATCGGCCTCCTGCACGCGTACGGCCTGCTTTTCATGCCGGTGTTCGAGCTGGCGCTGGGATACCTGGCGATGGCCGCGGTGCTCATCGTCCGGCCGTGGGGGCTGTTCGGGGCACGCGAGAGCTGAATGCGCGACCGCGTCATCGCCGGAGTGGCCCTCGCCGCCGTCGTCCTGCTCTTGCCCGTGCTGGCCGGACCGTTCCTGCGCTACCTCGCGCTCAACATGCTGCTGCTCGCTCTCCTGGCGCTCTCCTTCAACCTGCTCTTCGGCACGACCGGTCTGCTCTCGTTCGGCCAGGGAGCCTTTTACTCCGGCGGTGCGTACGCGGCGGCCTTGCTGCTGAAGGCGGGCGTGCCGCTGCTGTGGTCCATCCTGCTCGGCGCGCTGGGCGCCGCCGCGCTGGCTGCGGTGCTGGGCGCGTTCTGCGTCCGGCACACGCGAATCTATTTCTCCATGCTGACGCTCGCCTTCGGCATGCTGGTCTACGCGGTGGTCTGGAAATGGACCGACGTGACCGGCGGCGATGACGGCCTGATCGGCGTCCCGCGCGGACGCATCGGCCTCCCCGGCCCGCTCGACGTGAGCCTGGATGCGCCGGTTCGCTACTACCTGTTCGCCGCCATACTCGTGCTGCTCTCCATCGGCGTTCTGCACCGGCTGTCGTCGTCGCCACTCGGACTTTCGCTGCGCGCCATCCGCGAGAACGCCGAGCGGGCGGAGTTCAGCGGCGTCCCCGTGCGGCGCACCATCTACATCGCCTTCGTCACCGCCGGGTTCTTCGCCGGCCTGTCCGGAGCGCTGCTGGCGCCGCTGGAGCAGACGGTCTCGCCCTCGACGGCGCACTGGACCAAATCGGCTGAGCCGGTAATGGCCACGCTCATCGGCGGACCCCTTTCGTTTCTCGGGCCCATCGTCGGCGCGGTCGTCTACCTCGGCCTGAAGGAGATCATCGTCCGTTTCACGGAGTACTGGCTGCTCGTCTTCGGCCTGGTGCTCCTCGCCACCGTCCTGACCTTTCGCGGTGGGTTGATGGGCGCGCTGACGGCCTGGCTTCTGCGGAGGCAGCGCCCATGACGGCGCTGCTGGAGGTGCGCGGACTGAAGAAGTCGTTCGATGACTTCACCGCCGTAGCTGGCGTCGACCTCGCCCTTCCGGAAGGCGGAATCACGGCCGTCATCGGTCCCAATGGCGCCGGCAAGACCACCTTCATCAACCTCCTCACCGGAAAGCTGACGCCGAGCCACGGCAACATCGTCTTCGCGGGAAAGGACGTGACCAGGTTGCCGGCGAGCGCGCGCGTCCGCGGCGGAATGGCCCGGACGTTCCAGATCACCAACGTCTTTCCCCTGCTTTCGGTGGAGGAGAACGTGTCGGTCCCGGTGCTCGCGCGGGCAGGGCGCTCGCTCGACCCGCGCCACAGGCTGGACGCGGTCTCCGGCCTGCAATCGACCATCCAGCGGCTGCTCGATACCGTCGGGCTCACCGCCCGCCGCGGCGATCCAGCGGGCTTGCTCTCGCACGGGGATCGGCGGCTGCTGGAGATTGCCCTCGCGCTCGCCTCCGAGCCCCGCCTTCTGCTGCTGGACGAACCGACCGCCGGGATGGGCACCGGAGAGCGCGATCGCGTGCTCGCGCAAATCCGGGCGCTCGCGATGCAGAAGTCGCTCACCATCCTCCTCGTCGAGCACGACATGGAGGTGGTCTTCGGACTCGCCACCCGCATCGTCGTGCTGCATCAGGGAAGGGTGCTCGCGGACGGCACGCCACAGCAGATCCGCGACGACCCCCACGTGCGCGAGATCTATCTCGGCGAGGCGAACATCGCTCCCGTTCAAGCTGCTCCGGCGGGGCAGGGCGCGCCTCTGCTCCAGGTCGAGCACCTCGACGCCGGCTACGGACTTGCGCACGTCCTGCACGACGTCAGCTTCACGGTCGCGCGCGGCGAGATCGTCGCGCTCCTCGGGCGCAACGGAGTGGGAAAGACCACCACGCTGCGCAGCCTCGCCGGTCTGAACGTCCCCTGGCGTGGAAGCATCGTCCGGCTCGAAGCGAAGTCCGTCGCCGGAGACCCGCCGGAACGGCTTGCGGCCTTGGGGGTCAGCTACGTGCCGGACGACCGCCGCATCTTCGCGGACCTCACCGCGGCGGAAAACCTCAGGGTGCCGGTGCTCGCGCTGCGCCGCGGGAAGACGCGCTGGACGCGCGAGCGCATCGAGGCGATCTTTCCACCGCTGGCCACGCTCTGGAACCGCAAGGGACGCCATCTCTCCGGCGGTGAGCAGAAGATGCTGGCCATCGCCCGCGCGCTCACCACCGACCCTGCGCTGCTCCTTCTCGACGAGCCGTCGGAAGGCCTGAGCCCGCTGATCGTGCGCATCCTCTCCGACGCGCTGGCGCAGATCCGCGGCGAAGGTGTCACGGTGCTGCTCGCGGATCAAAACCTCATGTTCGCCCGGGCGGTGGCCGACCGCGCGCTGGTGATGGAGCGCGGCCGCCTGGTGCACGCCGCCTCGCGTGCGGAGCTGCAAGGTAACGATCCCGCGCTCCATCGCTTCCTGGCGGTATGAACGTGCGCCATCCTCGAGCGCCCCGATGGGACAGCCCATGATCGCGGTCCAGCACCTGCGCAAGGAGTACGGAACGTCGCGCGGTCCCGTGCTCGCGCTGCTGGACATCGACTTCGGTGTGGCCGAGGGAGAGTTCGTGGCCATCGTCGGCCCGTCGGGATGCGGGAAGTCGACCCTGCTCAAGATCCTCGCCGGCCTGCTTCCCGCGACAGCGGGTGAGGTCCGCCTGCGCAGCGTTGCCGTCACAGGACCACGGCGCGACGTCGGGTTCGTCTTCCAGTCGCCGGTGCTGTTTCCCTGGCGGACGGTGCTGGACAACGTGCTCTTGCCGGCGGACGTGCAGCGGCTCGGCCGCGAGAAGACGCGACAGACCGCGCTCGACCTGCTGGCGCTGGTCGGTCTTTCGGGCTTCGAGCAGCGGTATCCCTGGGAGCTGTCCGGCGGCATGCAGCAGCGGGTCGCCATCACGCGCAGCTTGATCCACAACCCGGCGCTGCTGCTGATGGACGAGCCGTTCGGCGCCCTCGACGCCATGACGCGCGAGACGATGAACCTGGAGCTGCAGCGCATCTGGCTGGAGCGGCGCAAGACGGTGCTCTTCGTCACCCACTCCATCGCCGAAGCCGTTTTTCTCGCCGATCGCATCCTGGTGATGACGCCGCGTCCCGGCCGTCTGCTGGACAACGTCGACGTCGACCTGCCGCGGCCTCGCGGCCCCGAAGTCATCGGCGCCCCCGAATTCGGCGCGGTCGTCCGGCGCATCCGGGCGCACTTCAACGCCAGGACGGCCATCGAGGCATGACCTCAGTACGGAAATCCGCGCTCCGCGCGCTGCTGTTCGTCGCCTCCCTCGCCCTCTGGGAGGCGGCCGTGCGGATCTTGAAGGTTCCGGCGTTCATCCTTCCGCCGCCGTCGGCCATCGGCGCCGCGCTCGTCCGCGGGGCCGCCAGCGGCATCTACCTGCAGCACTTCTTCGTCACGCTCGCCGAGACGCTGCTCGGATTCGCCCTCGGATCCACCGTCGCCTTCGTGTTGGGGATGGCCCTCGCCGCCAGCCCGCTCACCGAGTATTTCCTGTATCCGTACATCGTCATGTTCCAGTCCATGCCCAAGGTGGCGCTCGCGCCGCTGGTGGTCGTCTGGTTCGGTCTCGGGCTGACGTCGAAGGTGGTGAGCGCGGCGCTGATCGCCTTCTTCCCTTTGCTGGTAAATACTGTCGTCGGGCTGCGCTCGGCCGACGAGGACCGCGTCGATCTGATGCGCTCGCTGGGAGCGACGCAGCTGCAGATCTTCTGGATGCTCCGGCTGCCTTCCGCGCTCTCGTTCATCATGGCCGGGCTGGAGGTGGCGATCGTCTTCTCGCTGGTGGGAGCCATCGTCGCCGAGTTCGTCGGCGCGGAAGCGGGGCTGGGCATGCTGATCCAGAGCCGCAACTTCAGCATGGACGTGGCGGGCGAGTTCGCGGTGCTGTTCATCCTCGCGGCGATGGGACTCGCGCTCAACGCCGTGCTGGCGGCCATCCGGCGGCGCGTGCTGTTCTGGGATCCGTCCCAGAAAGCGGCGTCGGCGGCGTCGCTGAAAGGCGGGCTATGAAAACGACGTTCACGGCGGCGATCCTCCTCGGTACCGCATTCTCCGCGCACGCCGGGGAAACGGTCGTCAAGGTCGGATTCTGCGCGCGCACGATCACGTCCGCGGCGGCCCCGTTTGCCATCGCGATGAAGAGAGGCTGGTACGGGAAGGCGGGACTGAAGGTGCAGCTCGTGCCCGTGCCTGGCTCGACGGATTGCGTGAAGCTCGTGGCGACCGGCGATCTGCCTTGGTCGCTGCCTTCGATCGAGCCGATTCCCGCCGCGCGACAGCAGGGTGTGAAGGCGAAGATCTTCTACACGGCGTACCAGGGGAACATCTACGGGATCGCCGTTCCGAAGGAGAGCGCGATCCGCTCGGTCAAGGACTTGAAGGGAAAGAAGATCGGCGTCGCCTCGATGGGATCGGCCGGCGTCCCCGTCGCGCGCGGCATCCTGGCGATGAATGGCCTCGATCCCGACAACGACGCGCAGATCGTGGTGGTGGGCGAGGCGGCGCAGGCGGCGGCGCTGATCCGCGGCGGCCAGGTGCAGGCGCTTTCGCTCTACGACACGCAGTACGCGCTGGTCGAGAGCGCGGGTCAGCCGGTGCGCCTGCTCGATTCCGGACCCGTCGCCCGCTTTCCTTCGAACGGCTTCTTCGCGCTCGAAGAGACGGTGAAAAAGGATCGTGCCCGGGCGGTGGCGCTCACCCAGGGGTACGCGATGGGTACCGTCTTCGCGATGGCGAACCCCCAGGCGGCGGTGAAGATCCTCTACGACGTCTATCCGCAGACGAAGCCGTCGGGGAAGACCGACGAGCAGGCCCTCCGCGACGACGTGAAGACGTTGCTCGCGCGCGCCGAGCACTGGAAGCTCGAGGCGGGCGGGGTGAAGCGCTGGGGCGAAAGCTCGATCAAGGACTTCGACGCGTACGAGGACTTCCTTCTTCGCTGGAAGGTGATCCAGCAGAAGGTACCGGAGACGGACGTGGTCAGCAACGAGCTGATCGACGAGGTGAATCGATTCGACGCGGCAGCGGTGGCGGCGGAAGCGAGGGCGTGGAAGTAACCGGAGGGCTTCATGGGACGGCCAGCGAAGGTGTCGGGCAGCGGCGGGCAGATCCTGGTGCAGAGCCTTCTCGCCCAGGGTGCCGACCATGTCTTCTGCGTGCCGGGCGAGAGTCATCTGGCGGTGCTCGACGCGCTCTACGACGTGCGCGAGGAGGTGAAGCTGGTCGTCTGCCGCCACGAGAGCGGCGCGTCGAACATGGCCGACGCGTACGGCAAGCTGACGGGGCGCCCGGGCCTGGCGCTGGTCACGCGTGGACCGGGCGCCTGCAACGCGTCGATCGGCATCCACACCGCGTCGCAGGACTCGACGCCGCTCATCCTGCTCGTGGGACAGGTGCCGCGGACGTTCATGGATCGGGAGGCGTTCCAGGAGATCGACTATCGGCGCATGTTCGGGCAGATGGCGAAATGGGTCGCGCAGATCGACGAGCCGCGCCGCGTTCCCGAATACGTGAGCCGCGCGTTCCACACTGCAATCTCCGGACGCCCGGGACCTGTGGTCCTCGCTCTTCCCGAGGACATGCTCACGCAGCAGGCGGAGGCGCCGGCAGCGCCGCGCGCCCGGCGCACGGCCGCGGCGCCAGCGCCAGAGCAGATCGGCCGGCTGCGAGCGCTGCTGGAGCGCGCGCACAGGCCGATCGCCATCCTGGGTGGGACTGGCTGGACCGGCGAGGCCTGCGAGAACTTCCGCCGGTTCGCCGAAGGCTGGCAGCTCCCGGTGACTTGCGCGTTCCGGTACCAGGACCTGTTCGACAACGATCATCCGCTCTATGCCGGCGACGTCGGAATCGGCGTCAACCCGAAGCTCGCTCGCCGGATCCAGGACGCGGATCTGGTGCTCGGCATTGGCCCCAGGCTCGGGGAGATGACCACGAGCGGCTACACGCTCCTCGAGGTCCCCTCGCCACGGCAGACGCTGGTGCACGCGCACGCGGGCGCCGACGAGTTGGGAAGCGTCTATGCCGCGGATCTGGCGATCAACAGCGGGATGCCGGAGCTCGCAGCGTCGCTCGCCGACCTGCAGCCCGGTGCGAAACCCGGCTGGACGGCGGAGACGGCTTCCGCGCGAGCGGAGTACGTGAGCTGGAACGCGCCCGTACATGTCCAGGGACCGCTGCAGATGGCGGAGGTGGTGCACCATGTCCGCGAACGCCTGCCCGAGGATGCCATCGTCGCGAACGGCGCCGGCAACTTCTCTTCGTGGGTCCACCGCTTCCATTGCTATCGCCGTTTCCGTTCGCAGCTCGGGCCCACCAGCGGCGCGATGGGGTATGGCGTGCCCGCCGCCGTGGCGGCGAAGTCCGTGTATCCCGAGCGCACCGTGATCGCCTTCTCGGGCGACGGAGACTTCCTGATGACCGGCCAGGAGCTCGCCACTGCCGTGCAGTACCGGCTGCCCATCATCCTCATCGTCGTCAACAACGGATCGTACGGCACCATCCGCATGCACCAGGAGCGCAAATATCCGGGGCGCGTTCATGGGACTCATCTGCAGAACCCCGACTTCGCTGCGTACGCTCGCGCCTTCGGCGCGTTCGGAGAGACCGTGGAGACCACGGAGCAGTTCGCGCCGGCGTTCGAGCGCGCGCTCGCCGCGAACGTTCCTGCGCTGCTGGAGCTCCGGCTGTCGGAAGAAGTGATCACCCCGACGACGACCCTCAGCGCCATCCGCGAGCGGGCTTTGCAGCAGCGCGGGATTGCGCAGCGCTCCGGCGATGAACACGCTTGAGGCACGGAGAGGTGCGCGCATGGGGCGTCTTTCGAAGAGGATCAGGCGGATCGCGGCGGCGGCGGGTGCCGCGTTTCTGATGACGTCGGTTGCTGGCGCCGCCGAGGACAAGCCGGAAGCCAAGCAGGATCAGGCGGCGCAGCAGAAGCCGAAGAAGCACAGCAAGGCGAAGGGCGCGATCGTCGGCGGCGTGGGCGGAGCGGTGGTCGGCGGCAAGAAGGGGGCGGCGGTGGGAGCGGCCGGAGGCGCGCTCTACCAGCACCACAAGAACAAGAAGGAAGCGAAGGAAGCGCAGAAGGCGGAGAAGAAGCAGGACCAGTAGATCAGGACGGCAGCATCGCCTCGAAGATCCGTGCCACGTGCACGGCGTCCCTCTGGGCGCCGTCCGCGATCTGATGGCGGCAGCTGGTCCCGTCGGCCAGGACCCAGGCGTCGCCCGGTGCGCTGCGCACCGCCGGCAGCAAGCTGCGCTCCGCCATCCGCATCGAGACGTCGTAGTGCTCCGCCTCGTACCCGAAGGCGCCGGCCATTCCACAGCAGCTCGATTCGATCACCTCGACCGATAGCCCGGGCAGGAGCTGCAGCGCTGCGAGGACGTCGGGCATCGTTCCGAGCGCTTTCTGATGACAATGGCCGTGGAGGTACGCCTTGCGCGGACCGTTCGCGCGCAAGGCCAGCTTCAGCTCTCCGCGCCGCGACTCGCGGGCGAGGAATTCCTCGAACAGCAGCGATTGCTTCGCGATGGCCTGGATGGGCCCCTTCTTCACCACGGCCCCGAGCTCGTCGCGCAATGTCAACAGGCAGGACGGTTCGATTCCGACGATGGGAACGCCGCGTTCCGCTTCGGCGCCGAGCGCGTACACGAGGCGCGTCAGCTCCACGCGGGCCTCGTCCACCAGGCCCGCGCTGAGAAACGTGCGCCCGCAGCACAGCGGGCGCGAGGAGGCATCCTCGACGACGCTATAGCCGGCGGCTTCAAGGACCCGACGCGCCGCGCGCGCGTTCTCGGGCTCGAAGTAGCGGGAAAAACAGTCGACGAAGAGGACAACGTCCTTGCCCGCCTGCTTCGTCGGCCCCGGCCGATAGATGTCGCGGCGCCACGCCGGCAGTTTCCTCTTCGCGCTCATGCCTGTGAGCTTCTCGGCGACCTTGGCGAGCGCCGGCGAGGAGTTGCGTAGGTTGATCAGCGGAGCGAAGCGGCTCGCCGCCGGAGCATAGCGGGGGAGATACGCGGTCAGTCGGGATTTCGCCGAGATTCCGTGGCGCGCGTGCCAGTGGTGCAGGAACTCGATCTTCATCCGCGCGACGTCCACACCGACGGGGCACTCGCGGCGGCACGCCTTGCAGGCGACGCAGAGGTCGAGCGTGTCCTTCATCGCGTCGGACACCAGCGCGTCTGGTCCGAGCTGTCCGCTCAAGGCGAGGCGCAGGCTGTTGGCGCGCCCGCGGGTGACGTCCTTCTCCTCGAGCGTCGCCTGGTAGCTCGGGCACATCACCGCCTCGAACTTGCGGCAGTTCCCGTTGTTGTTGCACATCTCCGTCGCGGCGAGAAAACCGCCGGATTCGGACCAGTCGAGCGCCGTCTGGACCTCGAGCCCGTGGTAGCCGGGCTTGTACCGGAACAGCGTGCGGTCATCCATCTTCGGTGCGCGCACGATCTTGCCGGGATTGAGCAGGCCCCTCGGATCGAAGGCGTCTTTCACCGCCTCGAATGCGCGGACCATCCGGTCGCCGAACATCATTCCGTGGAATTCGGAGCGGCTCAGCCCGTCGCCGTGCTCGCCGGAATGCGAGCCCTTGTACTCCTTGACGATGGAGAACGCCTCCTCGGCGATGGAGCGCATCTTCCGCGCGCCGGACTCGTCCTTCATGTTGAGGATGGGTCGCACGTGCAGGCACCCGACGGAGGCGTGCGCGTACCAGGTACCCTGTGTGCCGTGCTTGCGGAACAGCTTCGTGAGCCGGTCGGTGAACTCGGCGAGATCGCCGAGCGGGACGGCGCAGTCCTCGATGAAGGAAACCGGCTTCCCGTCGCCCTTCATCGACATCATGATGTTCAGTCCGGCTTTGCGGACGGCTGTCATGTCGGCCTGGGATTTCGCGTCGAGGGTCCGGACCACTGAGCCGCTGTAACCGTGATCGGCGAGGAGCTGCTCGAGCCGTCCCAGCGACTGCAGCAGCGGGGTTTCTTCGTCCCCGGCGAACTCGACCAGGAGCAGCGCGTCCGGCGCGCCTCTGACGAGGCGCTCGATGGTCGCGCGGAAGGTTGGAATCTGCCGCGCGAGGTCGAGCATCGTGCGATCGACCAACTCGACCGCCGACGGGCCGAGCTCCACGATGAACCGGGTCATGTCCATCGAGTCGTAGAAGCGCTGGAAGTGGCAGATGGCGCCGACCTTGTGCTTCGGAACCGGGTGCAGCTTCAGCTTGATGCGGGTGAAGAAGCCGAGTGTCCCTTCCGAGCCGACCAACAGCTTCGCCAGGTTCTGCCGCGGCTCGCCCAGCGTGTCGAGGTTGTAGCCGCCGACCTTGCGCAGCAGCTTGGGGATGCGAAGCGCAATCTCCTCGGCGTTGTTGGCGTAGAGAGCGCGCATTGCGCGGGCCAGTTCCGCGAGCCGTCCGGGCCGCGTTGCCAGATCGTCGGGGAGCTCGCCGAAGACGATGCGCGCTCCGTCCGCGAGCACCGCCTCCACCTCGAGCACGTTGTGGACCATGATCCCGTACTTGATCGATCGGGTGCCGGCGGAGTTGTTCCCGGTCATCCCGCCGATGGTGGCGTTCGCGGACGTGGAGACGTCGACGGGAAAGTACCAGCCGCTTCCCTTGAGCTGCCGATTCAGCTCGTCGAGAACGATTCCGGGCTGCACGAGCGCAGTGCCGGCTGTTTTGTCGATCTCCAGCACCTGGTTCATGTAGCGGCTGGTGTCGAGTACCACCGCCTCGCCCAGCGTCTGCCCGTTCTGCGAGCTGCCGCCACCTCTGGCGATGACGGGAAATCCCTCCTCGCGGGCCAGGGCGATGGCCGCCTCGATATCTTCGATGTCCTTGGGCAGCGCAACGCCGATGGGCTCGATCTGGTAGATGGATGCGTCTGTCGAGTAGCGCCCGCGATCGAAGGCGCCGAAGAGGACGTCGCCGCGGATCACCTGGCGCAGGCGCGATGCCAGACCGGGATTTCCGATCCTGCTGTCCTTCACGCCGCAGGATTCTCACCGTACGGCGTGAAAAGTCCACCGCAGGGGCAGCGCGCCGCGGCGGCGGAGGGTCCGCTCCACATGCACGCGCCAGAGGCGCTGGGCGGCGAGGAAGGTGCGCACTTCGGGACCGTCCCAGACAATCTCGACGGTGCCCTGGAGGTGAAGCAGGTCGCCGGTGGCGAAATCGACGAAGAGAAGCGCCGCCCGTGGATTGGAGACGAAGTTGCCCAGCGTGTTGAAGTACCGGTTGCCGCGGTAATCCGGGATGGTGAGCGTGCTTCCCTCGACGCGGACGAATCCGGGGGGTCCGCCGCGGTGCGAGATATCGACGCCGCCATTCGGCTCCGCCGTACGCGCGGCGCTGGCGACGAAGAACGTGTCCGCCGCT
>VBKI01000087.1:0-2149 GCA_005879535.1 Deltaproteobacteria bacterium
GCAGCGCCTCCATGAACTCGTTGTTCTGCAGCTTCTTGTATTCGGGCTCGTTGGTGTGCCCGATGATCACCTCGTCGATGTCGGTCTGCGGGAACTTCTTCGGCTTGATCCGGTGCTCCTGGGACGCGCCGAGCAGGTCGTAGAGAAAGGCCACGTCGAGCTTGAGCACTTCGACGAATTCGATGATTCCGCGGTTGGCGATGTTGAACTCGCCGTCGAAGTTGAAGGCCCGCGGGTCCGAGTCGGAGCCATACTCGGCGATCTTCCGGTAGTTCACGTCGCCGGTCAGCTCGGTCGAGTCCTGGTTCTTCTCGTCCTTGGGCTGGAAGGTGCCGATGCCGATGCGGTCCTTCTCGCTGAGCAGGAGGCGCCGCACGCGAACGTGCGACATCACCTTGGCGAAGTCGCCCTTGTACTCGGTCATCAGCTCGCGGAAGATCAGCCGCGATGCCGGGCAGAGATCGCCGCGCACCGGGACCTGGAAACCGGAGTCCGGCGAAGCGAGATCGGCGAACACCTTTTCGCGCCACTCCTCGGGGATGAGCAGCAGCGGGTCCTCATTCATCGGGGAGTTGAAGACCTCGCGGTGGACGGTGCCGTCGTCGCGCTTCTTCTCCAGCACCCAGGAGAACGTGTAGAGGGCGCCTTCGGGCGTGCGCGAGTACTCCTCCAGGCCCTTCTTCAGGAGCCGCACGATGGTGCTCTTCGAAGAGCCCACGGGCCCGTGAAGGAGGATGACGCGCTTCTCGGTGCCATACGCCTGCGCAGCACTCTTGAAGACATTGACCAGCTTCATCAGCGG
This sequence comes from Deltaproteobacteria bacterium, assembly GCA_005879535.1. Classification (NCBI taxonomy): domain Bacteria; kingdom Pseudomonadati; phylum Myxococcota; class Myxococcia; species Deltaproteobacteria bacterium. The sequence goes on from VBKI01000087.1 coordinate 803, forward strand.
AACGTCGAGGCCATAGACGGCGTCGCGCCCGCCATTCGGCTCGTCGTGGAAGAAGTGGTAGCGGATCAGCCGCTTCTTGTTGTCGATGTACTCCGTCTTCCCGTGGCTGAGGATCATGTCGTAGATGCGCTGGAAGGCCGTGCGGGTGACCCGCGGGTTCTCACGCACGATTTTCAGGTAGTCCTCGAACGACCCGTCCCAGTGGAGCTCCTTGAAGCTCGTCTTGTCCTGGAGCGCGGCGATACGTGAAACGAGATTCATGTCGCCGGATTCGCGGAGCGTCGGCATCTGGACTCATCCCCTCTGGCGCCCGGGGGCGCGTTTGCAACGTGACGAACGTAGCCCTGCAGCATAGGGCCTGCAATGCACCTTCACAAAACCGCTCGCAGGGTGACAGAACTTCCAGGGCGCACGATAACTGCATAAAGCTGGACGGCGCAGTGCACAACTTTGTTCACCGGAACTCTTGAAGCGGCCGCTGCTCGCCGCCCTCGGCATCGCGCTTGCGGCGCGCGCCGCGCCGATCGTTTTCGGCTACGAGCACTACGGCGACGCGCCGGTCCGGATCGAGCTTGCCGAACGGTGGGCGCAGGACCCTCATCTCTGGCGCGGGTATCTGGAGGCCTGGCAGTACGGCCCCCTCCATCTGACCCTGATCGGCGCGCTCGTGCGGCTGCTGGGCGACCGCGTCGTCGCGGCGCGGCTCCTTTCGCTCGCTGGCGGCCTTCTGGGCGTCTGGCTGCTGTACCGCGTGGCGGAGCGCGAACGCGGACGCGATGCCGCCTTCTGGGCGGCGGTCGCGCTGGCGTTTTCGCCGCTGCACATCCAGGCGAGCGCGACGGGCGCCAGCGAGGCCGTGTTCCTCGCCCTCTTCCTCGGCGCGTTGCTGCTCGCGCTGCGCGAACAGGTGATCCTCTCCGCGATCCTTCTCGGAGCGGCCGGGCTCGTGCGGTACGATGGATGGTTGTACGTGCCGCTGTTCGGTGCGCTGCTGTGGCTGCGTCAGCGCAACCTCGCTCGCAGCGTCGCGTTCTGCGCCGTCGCCGCCGCACCGGCCCTGTTCTGGCTCTGGGTCAATGCGCGCTTCGCCGGGGACGCGCTCGCGCCTCTACGCCACATCGACCGGGATCACGCGATGCTCGCCCGGATGGCGGCGGACTCCTTCGGTTCCCTGCGGGCGCGCCTGCAGCACCTCGTGTACTGGCCGCTCGCGGTATGTCTCGTCGCCACCCCCGCCTTCGGACTGCTCGGGCTTTGGGGGTCGGTCCGGGCGCTGCGGCGTCTTGAGCCCGGATGGGACCTCGTCGCGCTCGCCTGGCTTCCGGCCGCGTATTTCACGTTCCGCGC
>VBKI01000087.1:2172-57796 GCA_005879535.1 Deltaproteobacteria bacterium
CGTCTTCGCTCACGAGGCGCTGGCGCGGCTGCGCCGTCCCGCGCGTGCCCTCGCCGTGGCGGCTGCGGCGGCCACTCCCCTCGCCCTCGCTTTGATGTGCTGGAACCGGACGGGCGCGATCGCGGAATGGGCGCGTCCCATTGCGCCCATCGGGTCGCTGCCCCCCGGCATCGTCGAGGCGGCGCGGTGGGTAAAGGCGAACGCGCGCAGCGACGACGCGATTCTGCTCGACGGCAGCACCTACTACCTCGACATCCCGCTCGCCTTCGTCTCCGGCATTCCCGAAGAGCAATGGATCCGTTCCGCCTGGAAGGGCGACTTCGAGCAGCGTCTCGCGCGGAAGACGCCGACGCTTGCCGTCCTGGTCATGCGCGGATCCCTCGGCGACTTCACCCGCGAGCGCTTCGATTTCCGTGGGCTCCTCTTCTGCGCCGCGCAGCGTTTCACCTATGCGACGGTCTACCGAAGCTGCGCACCCGGCCACACTACGCGCTGAGGCCAAATAGTTGCCGGTGGCGAGCTTCCGCTGCTCTGCTGAAATCGCTCGCGGAGAAGGGGGACCGCATGCATCGCGATCTGTTTGCGCGGCTCGGCGCGGCTGCGCTCTTGCTGCTTGGCGTGGCCGCACGGGGACAGTCCGAGCTGGACCTCTTCGAAGCCGACGCCCGCTTGAAACAGGAGACCAGCGTCGCGTCGGTGCGGCCGGCCACCGTTCGCGACAGCCCCGGCGTGCTCACCCTGCTGTCCCGCGACGAGATCCTCGCCTCCGGCGCGCGCGACCTGCTCGACGTGCTCCAGCTCGTGCCCGGCTTCTCTCCGGGTGTAGACGTCGAAGGCGTCACCGACGTCGGCTTCCGCGGCGTCTGGGGACACGAAGGGAAGATCCTGCTGCTTCTCGACGGGCAGGAGATGAACGAGACCCTCTACTCCACTCTCCAGCTCGGTCACGAGCTCCCCGCGGATCAGATCCAGAGCATCGAGATCGTTCGTGGTCCGGGCTCTGCGCGGTATGGCGGCAACGCCGAGCTGGCAGTCATCAACGTGAAGACCCGCAATGCGCAGGACCTCAACGGAGTCTCTGCCAGTGTCGTCTACGGGCAGACCGCGCACGGGTACGGTCACCGCGGCATCTCCCTCACCGCGGGAAAGTCGTTCGACTCCGGGGTGTCGGCGAGCGTCTCCGGGTACTTCGGACAGGGAAACCGCAGCGACCGCAGCTACGACGACCTGTACGGCAACCAGGCCGCGACGACCGGCGGCAACTCGCGCGTGGTGCCGGCCTACCTGAATGTCGCCGGGGAATACAAAGGGCTGCGCGCGCGCCTCATCTACCACCATCTGGGGGTCAACAACGTCGACGGCTTCGGCGACGCTTCCGCGCCGCAGAGCCTCGAATTCATTTCCCTCCTCGGAGAGCTGGCTTACGACTGGAAGCTCTCGGATTCGCTGCGCGTCACCCCCGAGGTCCACTACAAGCGCCAGCTTCCCTGGCGCGACTCGGACAAGTCCTCGTGGCTCTACTACGACAAGACGGCGGAACGGATCACCGGGCGGATCACCGCGGCATGGGACGCAACCCAGGACCTCAACCTGGCGACCGGAGTCGACGCATACGTCGATCGCGCCTGGCTCAACGACATGGATCTGGTGGGTGCCCAGACGCTCTTCGGAACGAGCGACCACGTTGCGTACGAGAACGTCGCCGCGTTTTCCGAAGCGACCTGGCGCACGCCGATCGGCAACATCCTCGCCGGCGCGCGATTCGAGCACCACAGCCTGGTCGGGAACTCCTTCGTTCCCCGCCTCGCTCTCACCAAGCTCCTCGACCCCGTCCATTTCAAGCTGCTCTACAGCCAGGCCTTTCGCGCGCCCGGCATCGAGAACATCTCGCTCGCGAGCGGGACGCTGACGCCCGAGAGGACCACGGTGCTCGAGGCAGAGGTCGGCATGCGCTTCGCCGATGGCATCTTCGCGACCGTCAACGCCTACGATCTCACCATTCGCGATCCCATCGTCTACACGGTAGACCCTTCGACCGGCGACGAGGCGTACCTGAACGCCGGACGGACAGGCTCTCGCGGCGTCGAGGCCGAGGTGCGCGTCGACGGGCGGCATGGATTCGCCGCCGCCAGCTACGCGATGTACACGACGGCGGGCAAGAACCAGGTCGACCTGTTGCGCGGTCCCAGCCCGTCGCGCGTGCTCGGTCTGCCCACCCACAAGGTATCGGCTCGGGCTACCCTGCAGCTGAACCCGCGTTTGAGCCTCAATGGCGCCGTGGCGTGGTTCAGCCGGCGCGACGCGGCGCTCACGGTGGATACCGACGGGAACCCGGTGATCGGCGCGCTTGCGGCCGCCGCCTTGGTCGACGTGTTGGTGCGCGTACACGATCTCGGCGTGAAGGGACTCGATCTCTCGGCGGGAGTGCGGAACCTGCTCGATACGGACTTCCGTTACCCCCAGCCGTACAACGCCGGACATGCGCCCCTGCCGGGCCCCTCCCGGGAGTTCGTCGTGCGGCTGGCGTACGACGCCGCCGTCCCCTGATGAGGCAGTGGTGGACATCGCTGGTCGCGCGAGCGATTGCCCTGCTCGTCGTCGGACTGGCGGTGACCTCCGTGCTCGTCGGCAGCCTGTTCGCGCGCCTGCAGGCGAACCGGTTCCGCTCGGAGGTGGAGCGTCGGGGAACATCGATGCTGCAGATCCTCGATCGGCACCAGGATCTCCGCCTGGCGCTGTCGCTCCATGACGCGGAGGCGGCGCGCGGCGTCCTCGGGCAGGTGCTGGCGTCGAACAGCGACATCGCCTACCTCGGCGCCGTCGACGGCGACGGCAGGCTCGCAGCCTTCATCTCCCGGGGCGCGACGGAACGGGAGCTGTCCAACCACGATCTGCAGCAGGAGTCCTCGCGGTCCGACGATGGGACCAGCCGCTTCACGCGGCGCGTGAGCTCTGGCCAGGACAACGGCATGGGCTTGCCGGGAGAAAAGGCGGCGGCGCTGGGCACGCTGCTGATGGGCATCCGCACCGACCAGGTCTCAGCGGCAGTGGCGCGGCAGACGTTCGCGATGGTCGCCTCGAGCGGCGTCGTCCTGGTGGCGACGTTCGCTGCCTTCTTCGTGATTCTCTCGCGGAGGCTGCGGCGAATGGTCCGCTTCGCCGAGGAGCTCGCTGCGGGAGATCTCGCTGCCGTCCTCCGCGATGATGGCGAGGACGAAGTGGGCCGGCTGGCCCGCGCCCTCCTGGAGCTTCGCAACAATACGCGCGCCGTCGTCGCCGAGATGCGCGATGCCGCGGTCGCCCTGGAGACGACCTCCGAGGAGGTGTTCGACGGAGCGACGCGCCAGCTCGAGCACTCCCGTGCGCAGGCGGCCAGCGCAGCGGACACGGAGCGGACGGTCGACGCCTTGCGCGAGCGGTTTGCCAGGGCGCAGAGCAACGCGCAGGCAGTGCTCGATGTCGCCGCTTCCAGCGCGACCAGCTCTCGCGAGGGCGAGGAATCGATCGCGCAGGCGGTTCGCGCGGTCAGCGACCTGGGCGAACAGATCGACGCCAACACGCGGACGCTGCAGGACCTGGTGGAACGGACCCGGCACGTCGGGCGGATCATCGATGCCGTCCGCGATCTCTCCGCCGAGTCGAAGATGCTGGCGCTCAACGCGGCCATCGTGTCGAGCAAGTCGGGCACCGCCGGGACAGGCTTCACCGTCATCGCGCACGAGGTGCGGGCGCTCGCCGATCGCTCCCAGCACTCCACCGCCCAGGTGCAGGAAATCCTCGCGGAGATCGTCCGGGGCATCGAGCGGGCCACCTCCGTCGTCGAGGAGGGCCGCCGCAGGGCAGAATCCGGTCGCGCAGTCGCGGGGCACGCGGGCGAGGCCATTCGCCGGCTCGCGGACGCCATCACGCGCTCATCGCGTGCCGCCACGGAGATCGCGAGCGGAACGCGCGAACAGGCGGACGGCGTGAACAGGATCAGCGGCGCGGTGCAGCGGATCGCCCGCAGCGCCGAGGAAGGGGCGGCCGGGATTGGCCGCCTGGAGGGCGCCTCCCGCTCGATCCGCGAGCACAGCGCGCGGATGCGGGCGCTGGTGCAGCGGTACCGCATCGCGGTGCTGGGTGCCGTCGCGCTGGCGTTCCTGCCGGCAACGGCGCGCGCCGACCTGATTCTGCTCACGCAGCGGGACGTACCGCAGTACGCGCAGGTGGCGAGCGCGTTCCAGCGGGCGCACCCCAACGTGCGCACCATGGAAGTCGAGTCCGGAGCGCCCGCGGCACGCGATGGCGACGTCGTGGTGGCGATCGGATCGAAGGCGTTCGATCTCGCGCGCACCGCTCCGGGAACGTTCACCGTGGTTCTCGCCGCCGTTCTCAATCCGGAGGTCTCCGGGCATCATGCGATCGGCGGCGTGCCGATGGAGGCGCGGCCGGCGGATGCGCTCGCCGCGTTGAAGGCGCTCGCCCCCTCGGCGCGGCGGGTGCTGGTCCTCCATCCACCGGGAACCCCGCCGGTTCTGGCGGAAGCGCAGGCCGCTGCCGCGCGCCATGGCCTGACGCTGGAAGCGCGAGCGATGGCGGACCTGACGGGCCTCGACAGGACGTTTCCGGAGCTGGCGGCGTCTGTCGACGCAGTCTGGCTGCTGGCGGACGCCCGCTTCGCTCGTCCCGACGTAGCGAAGTATCTGATCGGCGCCTGCCTGGAGCGGAAGATCCCGCTGATCGGGTTTCTCGAGGGAATGGCGAAGGTGGGGGCCGCTCTCGCGGTAGCGGCGGATTTCGACGCCATCGGCCGGGAGGCGGCGAAGGTGGCCGGGGAGGCGCTGGCGAGGCATGGAGCGGTGCCGCTGCGGTTCGCGCCGGGGAAGCTCTACGTCAACGCACGCACCGTCGAAGAGCTCAACCTGACGGGAAAGATTCCAGCGGGTGCCGAAGTCATCCGCTGAGGGCGCTTATCCTCGCCGCCTTCGGAAGTACTCGACCTGGAACTTCCGCACGTTCGCCTCGTGGCATTTGAGATCCGGGCAGAACACGTGCGAGTGGTCGTTCCGCGAGACGAAGAAGAGGTCGTCGCAGGCCATCGGGTGCAGCGCCGCTTCCAGCGACGCCTGTCCGGGATTGGCGATGGGACCCGGAGGAAGGCCCTTGATGACGTACGTATTGTACGGATGCGCCACCGTGAGATCGGTCTTGTGGATGTTGTGGTCCCACTTGTAGTCGTGCGAGAGCAGCAGCGCGTAGACCACCGTCGGGTCGGTCTGCAGCCGCATCCCCTTCTTCAGGCGGTTGTGGAAGACGCAGGAGATCCGCGGGCGCTCGTCGGGCCTGCCGGTCTCCTTCTCGATGATGCTGGCGAGCGTTACCGACTGAAGCTCGTCGAGGCGGACGGTGGGCAGGCGCTGCGTCTCCGCGTGCTGCAACGCCTTGTAGAACCGTGAAACCATCGCCTGCACGATACCGGCGCACCCCGTGGTCCGCGGCAGCGAATAGGTATCCGGGAAGAGGTAGCCCTCGAGCGAAGGGCCGGGCACGCCATACCTCTTCGGCGAAGCGGGATCGCGCGCGATCTTCAGGAAGTCGGCGGCCGCGCAGAGGCCCGTCCCGCCCACGATGGTGGCGATCTCGTCGGCCCTGAGCCCTTCCGCGGCGGTGAAGCGATACATCTTCACCTCGCCGCGAATGAGCTTGCCGATGACCTCGTCCGGGAGCAGCGCGCCGTCGAACTGGTACTCGCCAGCCTTGGCGTGCGCGTCGCGCCGGAACCAGCGCAGATGGGTGAAAAAGCGGTTCCCGTCGGAGACCACCTTCGCCTCCGCGAGCAGCTTCGCCAGCGCTCTCGGCCCTGTCCCCCCTGGGATGTTGACCGTGCGCGAACCTTCGCCGAATCGGGTCGCCACGAAGCGGCGCTCCTCGAGCAGCCGCCAGCCGGCGAAGCCCGCCGCCGCCAGGAACGCGAGCGCAAACAGCCAGAGGATGGCCCGCTTCATCGGCACGACAGTATAGGGTGCCGCAGGGGGCCGCGGAATTTCCCGCTGCGGCTCGAGTCCGATCCCGGTAAGGGTTGGTGCGCCGCGGTGCGCAGGCGAGCCGCGGATGTCATCCGAACTGTGATTCCGCGGTGACAAGCTCCTCGCTGCGGTGTTCCCAGCGGGCGTAGAGCTCGTCGAGCTTGCGGGAGGCGTCGCGATAGGCGGTGACCAGGGGCGTGCTCCGCGCCGGGTCGGCGAAGAGCGCCGGGTCCGCGAGCTGCGCTTCCACCTGCTTCTTCTCCTGCTCCAGCTGGGCGATCCGCTGCTCGAGCTCGGCGATGGCGCGCTTGATCGGGCCCAGCACCTTCTCGCGCTGCTCCCGTTGCCAGGCACGCTCCCGCCGCGCCTGCACTCCCTGCCCACCGCCGGAAGCGCGTGAGGACGGCGGCACAGCCTCGGCCATGGCAGCGGCGCGCCGGCGCGACCAGTCGTCGAGGTCGCCGGGCTGGGCATCGATCCGTCCGTCGCGGACCTCCCAGACCTGCGTGGCGAGCCCGTTCACGAAGCTGCGGTTGTGGGAGACGAACAGGAGCGTCCCCTCGTATCGTGTGAGAGCGTCGATCAGCGCCTCGGAGGAGTCGAGATCGAGATGGTTGGTGGGCTCGTCCATCAACAGGAAGTTCGAGGGAACGACCAGGAGCCGCGCCAGCGCGACGCGCGCACGTTCTCCGCCGGACAGCACCCCGATGCGTTTGTCGACGTCGTCGCCGGAGAAGAGGAAGGCGCCGAGCACGCCGCGCACCCAGCTCTGCGGCTCGGAAGGCACAAGCCCGTGGACCTCCTGAAGCACCGTGCGCGTGGGGTCGAGCCGCTCGGCGTGGTGCTGGGCGAAGTATCCCGGGACCACGTTGTGTCCGAGAACGAGCGTCCCGGCGTCCGGAGCAATCTCCCGCGCGAGCAGCTTGAGGAGCGTGGTCTTTCCCGCGCCGTTGAGGCCGATGACCGCGATGCGATCGCCCCGCAGCACCTGTGCGGACAGATCGCGATAGACCGATTTCTCGCCGTACGACTTGGACAGGTTCTCGAGCCGGGCGACCTCGCGCCCGCTGCGCGGCGCCTCGGGAAAGCGGAAGCGGACGGTGGCGCGCTCCTCGCGGATCTGCACGATCTCTTCCTTCTCCAGCAACTTGATGCGGCTCTGCACCTGACGCGCCTTCGTCGCCTTGGCGCGGAAGCGCTCGATGAAGGCCTGCATCTGCGCCCGCCTGCGCGTTTGCTTCTCCGCCTGCGCCGCGAGGCGCTCCTCCTCCGCCGCGCGCAGCTCGAGGTAGCGTTCGTAGTTGCCGGCATAACCGCGCAGGCCCTCGGCCTCGAAGGAGACGACGCGGTCGATCTGGCGGTCGAGGAATTCGCGGTCGTGCGAAACGAGGAGCAGCGCCTTGCGCGACCGGCGCAGGAAGGCGTCGAACCACTCCAGGGTGGGAACGTCGAGGTGGTTGGTGGGCTCGTCGAGAAGGAGCAATTCCGGATCCTGCAGGAGGAGCCCCGCAAGCGCGGCCCTCATCTTCCAGCCGCCGGAGAGCGCGGACGCGGGGCTGTTGAGCGCGGACTCCGCAAAGCCGAGACCACAGAGGATCTCCTCGGCGTGGTGGCGCCCGTAGAGCTCCTCGTGGTGGGCCAGCTCCTCGTGCAACTCGGCGAGCTCGCCACCGAGCTCGATCTGATCTTCCTCGGTCGCCGCCTGCGCGAGCGCGGCCTCGGTGGCAGACAGCCGCGACTGCAGCCATGCGCGTCCGGGAACGCTGGCGAGCACTCCCTCGACGATGGAACCCGGCGGCAATTCCGACAGCTCCTGCGGCAGGTATCCCGCGCGCGCCTTGCGGACGAGCTGCACGGCGCCGGAATCCGGTTCCACGCTTCCGGCGACGATCTTCATCAGCGTGCTCTTGCCGCTGCCGTTGGGGCCGATGAGGCCGACGCGATCGCGGTGGCCGAGCGTAAAGCTGGCGCCGTCCAGCAGCACCTTGGCGCCATACCGCAGCGAGAGCCCGCGGGCGTGCAGCAGGGACATGCTCAGGTCCGCCCGCCGCGCACCCGCGCGTTCACCCCATCACCGTCACGACCAGCTTCCGGTTCCGCGGCCCGTCGAATTCGCAGAAATAGATGGCCTGCCACGTCCCGAGCGCGAGCTTGCCGCCCTGGACCGGAATGGTTTCCGAGAAGCCGAGCACCGCCGCCTTGGCGTGCGCGTGCGCGTTCCCTTCCTCGTGCTTGTAGTACTTCTCGTTGCGCGGCACCGCGCGCTCGAGCGCGTTGAGGATGTCCGTCTGCACGTCGGGATCGGTGTTCTCGTTCAGGGTGATGGCTCCGGTGGTATGGCCGCAATAGATGGAGCACAGCCCGGACTGGACGTTGCTCGCCGCCACCACCGCGCGGACGCGCTTGGTGACGTCGATCATCTCCTGCTTCTTCGTGGTGGGCAGCTCGATGGTCGCGGTGTGGAACATCATTCGCCTCCCAGATACTCGTCGATCTGCCACAGCCCGGCGAGATCGTGCACGTCCTTGCGCAAGCGGGGCACGGTGTAGAGCGGAACGCCACGGAGCGTGTCGCGCAGGCGATCGATCTCCCGTCGATCGAGGTCGGCGAGGATCGCCTGCTCGGTCAGCGTCTCGCAGAGGCGTTCCGCCAGCCCTTTCTCGTCCTTGATCTGCGCGAGCTGCAGCGCTTCCTTCAGCGCGGCCACGTTGTCGGGACCGCCGTGGCGCCGCGGATCGCGCTGCACGCGGTTCACCACCACGGCGGCGGTGCGGATGCCGTCCTTCTCCAGGGCGCGGTGGAAGAAGAGCGCCTCCTGGGTGGTCAGCGGGTTCGGACTGGTGACGAGCACGAACCCCGTGCGCGAGGACGAGAGCAGCGCCTTCACCTTGCCGGCGCGGTCCTTGAAGCCCTCGTACATTCCCTCGAAGGCCATCATGAAGGCGGCGAGATCGCGCAGGAAGCCGCTGCCGGTGAACCGCGCCAACGTCCGGAGCACGAGGCTGGACGGAGCGGCGAGGAGGCGGAATCCGACCCTTCCCGCCTTGAGCATCGGACCGAGGACGACGCGCATCGCGTTGTTGTCGAGCACGCCGAGAATGCGGTCGGGAGCGTGGAGGAAGTCGAGCGCGTTGCTGGTCGGTGGCGTGTCCAGCACAATCACGTCGAAGCGGCTGCTGGTGTAGAGCTCGTATACCTTCTCCATCGCCATGTACTCGAGGCTGCCGGCCATGGCCGTGGAGAGCGTCTGGTAGATCTTGTTGCCGAGGATGTCCTCCGCCTGCCGGGGATTGCGGGCATCGCGGCGGACGAGCTCGTCCCAGGTCCGCTTCAGGTCGAGCATCATCGCCCACATCTCGCCGCGCGGAGAGAGCTTCGCCTCGGCGAAATGGCCGGGCTCGATCCGCGTCGCCTCGTTGCCGAGGTTCTTGAGCCCCAGGCTGTTGGCCAGACGGCGCGCCGGATCGATGGTGAGCACCAGCGCACGGCGGCCTTCCATCGCCGCGCCCAGCGCGAGTGCCGCGGCGGTGGTGGTCTTTCCCACCCCACCGGATCCGACGCAACAGATGATCTTGCGTCCTTCGACCGCGATCACAGCGCTTCCCCGATGGAGCGCGCCACCTTCTCGATCGCCTGCGCACCGAAGCTGCGCTCGAAGAGAAAAGGCACCTTCACCAGCTCGCGCGGAACCGTGTCGCGCAGGAAAGCCTCGTACTGACGGCAGAGCGCGGCCCTCGATTCATGGTTGTCCGCTGCTTCGCCTGCGGCGGTGAGCAGGGGACCGCCGCGCGTCACCGAGGCTACCTCTTGTGCCGAGAAGCGGGAGGCGAACGCGGCGTTGAGGAAGAGGGGGCCGGCGGGGAACTCGTGTTGCCGCAAGGCACGATCGAGCTCCACGGCCTCGTTCGCCGGCATCTCCTCGGGCAGGGTGACGACACAGATGCTGCACTTCGCGGGGTCGGCGAGCAGGGACTGCATCGAGCGCATGTCGCGCGCGAGAGGACCTTCCGAGACCAGGCGGAGGAACACCTCCGGAACGGTGAGGAAGGTCAGCCCGTGACCCGTCGCGGGGGCGTCGAGGACCACCATGTCCCAGCGCAGGCGGCCGCGCTCCATTTCCTGCGATGCATGCCACCAGACCTTGCCCAGCATCACGATCTCGGCCAGCGATGGCGCCGCGGCGAGGAAATAGCGCGCGGCGGCATTTTCGAAGGCGATGCGGTACAGCGTCTCGTACTTGAGGATCATCAAAGCGTACTCGCGCATCGCCTCGCGAGGGCGCACGTGGATGCTGTACAGGTTGGGCACCAGTTCACGGATCTGCGTTCCGGAAGATGGCCGTCCGAAGAAGTCGGCGACCCGCTCCTTCGCCACCACTTCGCAGACCAGGACCTTCTTGCCCCGCCGCGCCGCAGCCAGCGCCACCGCCGCCGAGATCGTGCTCTTACCGGTGCCGCCCTTGCCTGTCACCACGACGAGGCGGCGATCGAGGAGGGCCGGCATGGGGCGCGCGACTGTAGTGTCGGCCCCCGAGTGCGTCAACCTTGCTTGACATGGTGCGGCACGCCGATAGATTCCGCGTACAGGCCGGGGGCCGCATGCTGCGCGACAACGAAGTGCTGAAGAAGATGATCGCCACGGGCGAGGAGCGGATGAGCAAGATCGCTTCCCAGCTCCTGCAGAACGAGACGTTCATGGGCGCGCTGCAGAAGACCATGAGCGCGGCGCTGGACGTGAAGGCCACGGCGGAGCGGGCAGCGCAGTCGGCGCTGTCGGCGATGAACATTCCCACCTCCGGCGACGTGAAGAAGCTGGAGGGGAAGATCGACGAGCTGGAACGCGTGTTCGAGGGGTTGTCGGCGAAGATTGCGGAGCTGCAGAAGAAGGAAGCGGCGGCGCAGGCACCGCAGACGCACTGAGGCCGAAGCCGCCGCGGTTCGTTCCACACCCCGGCGCAGTCCCGAAACCGATGTCCGCCCTTTCAAGTTGAGGCTCTTGCTTCGCGCGCTCCGCGCAGGAGTACACTCATTGATTCCGATCGGAGGGCTCCGTGGACCTCGGCGTCTGGTTCCAGGAGCTGCGGTCGCCGGCGATCCCGAAGAGGCGGAGCGACTTCTTCGCGAACATCCGATCGACCCGCTGGGCTTGTGGGGGGTCCACGGCCGCGCGGCAGCCCAGGCGGTCGTCTCGGCGCTGCATGCCCGAAAGCGCGGAAATGCTGCGGCGGCGCGCCGGATCCTCGAGTCCGCCAAGCCGAACGTGTTGTTCAGGGACGTGCGTGTCCTCGACTATTTCATCGGCGAGACGTGTGCCGTAGTCACTGCGACGCGGTCGAGGCTCGCACCTCGCGTTCGCGCGGTGGGCCGCGCCAGACCCCCACGCACAGCATCCAGAACCGCGGTGAGCAGGTTGCGGCCGGGTCGCATCCAGCGGAGGAGAACGGATCGTTTCCGCGCGGAAGAGGGCGCCCGTCGCGTTGCGCGTGGACGCGCCAGTTCGAGAGCACGTAGTTGCGCGCGTGGCGCGCCTCGGTCGGTGTGCGCAGCAGGTGCGCGTGGTAGCGGTCGGCGAACACCGGCCCGCGCCGGTGCATCACGCGGTTCAGCGCGCGCGCCATCCGCACCTCGAGGCCCTTCATTGCCCGGGTCAGCGCAAGCTGGTCGGGCGCCTCCACGATGAAGTGGATGTGGTTCCCCTGGACGGAGAAGTCGATGAGCCGGAAGCCGAAGCGGGCGCAGCCGCGCTCGAACGAGTATCGCAGCGCGCGGAAGCAGCGATGCGTCCGCAGGTTCCACACTTCGCGCCGCAACCGAACGGTGACGTGAAGCGCCGCACGGCTGAAGCCGGCACGCGTGCGGTGCGGAACGTTGCGGCGCGCGCCTTTCCGTTTGCGCCCTGCGCCCGCCCGTGCACCACCCCACTGCGGAAGAGGCAACTCCTGCTGCTTCGCAACCATGAGCGCAGCGTACAAGGGGGGTCTGACATGCCGCCGACCGCCGCCGCCGCAACGCTCCCTGCGATGTCCGCGCTTTCAAGTCCGACAAGGAGCTGCGGGACGCGACGTCGGCCGCAGCGCCGATGAGTCAGCGCAGCGCGACGACAGTCACGTCCACCACGAACTTGAAAGGGCGGACATCCGTAGAGCGCGAATGCCGGGTCAGGCGGTGCGCAGCGCTGCCCCCTCCTCCGGCACGCCGTCCACGAAGGTCACGCGGTTCTGAGGGAATGCCGGCACGCGCGCGCCGGGCGTCAGCACCCCGACCAGATTCAGTGGATCGCACGCGCTTACGGTCACGCGCTCGTCGCCCGCTTTGGGCACCTTCCGCACCGCGCGCACCGCGTCCACCGCTTCGGGAAGGGCAAATTGCTCGCCCGAGAAGGCCTGCGCGAACCGGCCGCCGCGCAGCTCTCCCCGCGCTTCCATCCTCCGATAGATCTGCAGAAGATCGCGCCACGGCGGGCAGCGCGGCTCGCGGGTCAGCAGATCGCGGAAGACGATCCCGTACCGCCGCAGGTACTGCCGCGCGAGCTTGTCCTCCCACCCGGGCTCTCGCTGCGCGCTCTCGTACGGGCGGAGCAGCGACCAGCGCCCTGCGGCGGCGTGCGCCTTTCCTTCCAGAAGGCCACGAAGGGCGCCGAAGCCGTCGCAAGTCACGCGGCCCCCGGAGACCAGCTCCCAAAGGGCCTCGTTCAGCTCGCGCGCGGAGAGACCCGTCTGCGCCCGCAGCTCGTGGGGGAACAGCGCGCCTCGCTGCTCGAGCAGCGCCAGGAGTATGCGGGCGCGTTCGCCGAGCGGTTCGCATCCGCCCCGGGTGGCATCGAGAAGCCACGGCAGGTCCTCGCGCCGCACCACCGCGATGGGCGTGGCCCTTCCGGGCGGAGCGCGGCGCGGTGACTCGTCCGCGCAGGCGAGACGGCCCCAAGCGATCTCGCCGGAGAAGCAGAGCTGATCAAGCAAGGCCCGGTCGTAGCGGGCGACACGCGACGGCAGCACGTCGCTTTCCCAGGAAGCGGCCGCCGACTGGAATCCCTGCAGCTGCCCGACGATCTCCGCGAGGCCCTGCGTTCCGTGCAGCTGCGTCCCCGGCTGCGCGTGCTGCCAGCGGAAAAGGAACCGCAGGAAATCCTGCGTGGTGACCGGCTCGATCTCGCGCCGCAGCCGTCCGAGGGTGAGGCGGTGGATGCGCGCGAGCAGCGTCCGCTCGCACCATTCGGTTTCCACGGCGCCGGCCCGGTATCGCCCCCGCAGCACGAGGCCGTCGTTCTCCAGTAGCGCCAGCTCGGCCTCGACGTTCGCCACCCCGAGCTTGTGCGCCAGCTCGGGGGCGGTAATGGGTCCGGTCAATCCCACCCAGCCGCGGACGGCGTCGAGGAGCTCCGCGCCGGAGCGCTCGCTCGCGCGCCAGAATCCGTCGCACAGGACCGCGCGACCGGCTGCGCGCAGCTCCTCCAGCCAGGTCTGCCACGCCACGGCTTCCGTCGCGGGCAGCAGCACCAGGGTGAGCAGCAGATCGTGCAGCTCGTCGGCAGACCGCAGATCCGGGGCGGCCTGAGAGACCACCTCCGCGATGGCCGCGGCATCGAGCGCTCCCAGGGACGCGGCATCGCCGGGATCGAGCGTGCGGCGGAGCTGCACCGCCCGCGATCGCCGCTCCTCCAGCGGAGCATCGTCGAGATACGCGTACGGCGCCGAGTTCAGGATCTCGTGCGAGAGCGGCGAAGGCTCCGCCGTGTCGCGCGCGAGCAATCGCAGCTCGCCGCGCTCCATCCGCTGCAACAACCCGCGCAGACCTTCGATGTCCATCGCCTCGTTGAGGCAGTCGCGCAACGTCTCCCGGATCAGGGGGTGATCGGGGGGCTCGATCACGCCGGTATCGTGCTCCTGGCACTGCGCCTGCGGGGGGAAGACCTGCGCGAGCAGGTCGTCGGTGCGCATGCGGAGGATGTTGAAGGGGATCTTCTTGCCGGCGCGAGACCGCAGCACCGCGAGCGAACGCGTCGCGTTCCAGCGCCAGCGAACTCCCCACATCGGCGCGCGGAGCGCCGCCTGCGTGAGGATCTCGTCGATGGTGCCGGGAGCGAGGAACTCGAAGATGGACTCCAGCGGGAAACTGTTCTGCGGTCCCATCGAGAGCAGGATCCCCTCGTCGGTCGCCGCGGCCTGGAGCTCGAAGTCGAAGGTCCTGCAGAAGCGCTTGCGCAGCGCCAGCCCGAAGGCGCGGTTCTGCTTCGCCCCGAACGGCGCGTGCACGACCAGCTGCATGCCGCCGGACTCGTCGAAGAACCGCTCCGCGATCAGCGTGCGCTGGGTAGGAAGCGCTCCCAGGGCTGCGCGGGCCGCGCGCAGATACCGGACGATCTGTTCCGCGCCTGCCTGCGCAACGGCGCAGTCGCGAACGAGGAATTCTTCGGCGCGGGACGGCTCGTCGAGGAGCGGCTCGATCTCCTCGCGCAGCCGCGACACTTCCTCCGACAGCTCGGGAGTGCGCCCCGGCGCCTCGCCGTTCCAGAACGGCAGCGACGGAGGCGCGCCGTGCGCGTTCTCCACCCGCACCCGCCCCGCCTCGACCCGCCGGATCTTCCAGCTCTGGTTGCCGAGCAGGAAGATGTCGCCGGCCATGCTCTCGACGGCCCAGTCCTCATCGACCTGGCCGATGGTGATTCCCTCGGGCTCCGCCACCACCGCGTATTGCGCCGTGTCCGGGATCGCTCCGCCGCTGGTGAGCGCCGCGATGCGCGAGCCGCGCCGCGCCTTGACCACGTGATGGACGCCGTCGCGATGCAGCCGGGCGCCTTGGGCGCGGCCCGCTCGCCGCGCGACACCCTCGGCGTGCATCTCGATCAGCGCATCGAATTCGGGCCGTGGAAGCGAGCGGTATGGCCAGGCTCGCCGGACCAGCGCGTACGCGTCGTCCTCCGCGAGATCCTCGCACGCCGCCATCGCCACGAGCTGCTGGGCGAGCACGTCGAGGGGCCATTGCGGAATCGAGGTTTCCTCGAGATTGCCGCGGCGGATCCCGCGCACCAGCGCGGCGCACTCGACGAGCTGGTCGCGCGTCGCCGGAAACAGGCGCCCCTTGGGGACACCCGTGCGATGGTGCGAGGCGCGGCCGATGCGCTGCACCGCGATGGAGAAGCTGCGCGGCGACTCGAGCTGCACCACCAGGTCGACGGCGCCGACGTCGATTCCGAGCTCGAGCGAGGCCGTCGCAACCGCGCAGCGGACGTGGCCGCGCTTGAGTTTTTCCTCCGCCGCCAGCCGCATCGTCCGCGACATGCTGCCGTGATGCGCAACGACCTGGTCCTCGCCCAGGCGCTCGGCAAGCTGATGCGCCACCCGCTCGACGTGCCGGCGCGTGTTGACGAAGACCAGCGTCGTCCGGTGCTCGCGAATGAGCTCCGCGACGCGATCGCAGGTCTCGTCCCGCTGCTCCTTGGAAGCGACAGCGTTCAGCTCGTCGCGCGGCACTTCGACGTTGACGTCGAGCGGCCGCCGCGAGCCGCTCTCCACGATGGCGCAGGGGGACCCGCCCGTGAGGAAGCGTCCGATCTCCTCGATGGGTTTCTGGGTCGCGGAGAGTCCGACCCGCACGCACTTGCGCCCACATAGGGCGTCGAGGCGCTCGAGGGAGATCGCCAGGTGCGCACCCCGCTTGTCGCGCGCCACCGCGTGGATCTCGTCGACGATGACCGTGCGAACGGTTCGAAGGACTTCGCGCCCACCGGCGCTGGTCAGCAAGAGATAGAAGCTCTCCGGCGTCGTGACGAGGACGTGCGGGGGCTTCCGCAACATTGCCTGCCGTTCCGGCTGCGGGGTATCTCCGGTCCGGACTGCGGTCAGGATCTCCGGGACGCCCGGCAGGCGCCGCAGCTCGGCCAGCGGCTCGAGCAGGTTCATCCGCACATCGTTGGCGAGCGCCTTGAGCGGCGAGACGTAGAGCACCTGCGTCTCTCCGGGGAGCGATTCTCCCTCGCGGATCATCGCGTCGAGGCAGGCGAGGAAAGCCGCGAGCGTCTTGCCGGATCCGGTCGGAGCGGCGATCAGCGTGTGCTCGCCACTCTGGATCCGCGGCCAGCCCAGCGCCTGCGGTTCCGTCGGTGTGCCGAAGCGCGCCTCGAACCACGTGCGCACCGAGGGGTGGAAGCCTTCGAGCATGGGACGGACTCTATTACCTGAACAAAGCTTCAGATCAACCCGCAAGCTCGGGTTTTCCGCCAATCCGAACGTACGCCAGCGGAACGCGCTCCTCGCAGTATCCCGACAGCGCCGCGCAGAGCGCCTCGACCGCCGCCGGCGCGCAGGTGCCCAGATCGAGCACGGCCCAAAGCTCGTTCTCGCGCAACTCGACGCGAACGCCATGCGCCCTTCCCGTCCAGCGATCGGCACCGGCGGCGCCCCGCGACGGCCGGGCCCCGGCAAAGCCTCCGTACCAGGCGAACACCGCGAACCCGCGCAGCAGCCCGGCGAGGTCTTCCGCGTCTTCCGGCAGCGGATTGCCGTCGAACACGCAGACCAACGGCAACTCCTCCCAGTTGCCGGGCTCGATCCGCACCTCGACGCGGCCGACACGCACCTCGCGAGCGAGGGGCTCGTCGGCGCGGGCGCCATGGACCTCCCAGGTGTGACCGTCGCGCGCGTCCGCCACGTCGAAGCGCAGCGGCAACCCGGTTTCGCCGAGCGCGATGCGTCCATCGTCCCTTCTGGTGGTGCGCTCGGTCAGGACCGCACTTTCGGGGAGGCGCCCGACCATTTCGTCGAGCCGCCGCAGATAGCTGCGGTGCAACGGCTCCAGCGCCTCCGCGAGGGTCACGGACCCTTCGTCAGCTCGGCGATCCTCTTCTCCAGCTCCTGGATGCGCTTCTGCAGCCCCTCGATCTCGGACGCGGACGCGGCGCCGCCGAACGTTTCGACCACCGACTTCACCGCGGTATCCACCTTGCCGCGCAGGTCATCGACGGCTTCCTTGACCGGGTTCGCGCTTTCGCCTTCCTTGCGGAACATGCCGGTCACGCCGCGGACGCGTTGCTCGATGTCGTCGCGGATCGTCTCCGTCTTCGTGCGGAGCTCCCCGAGCTTGCCGACGATGGTTCCCGCCTTCTCTGCGTAGAACCCCGCAACAGCCTCTCCGCCGTGTCGGATGATCTCGCGGAGGACGCCGAGCGGCATCTGCGAGCGCTTCTTCTCTTCCTCGAAGATGATCTGGGCCAGCGTCACCGAAGTGAGATCTTCCTTGGTGCGGTTGTCGATGATCTTCACTTCGGCGCCGCCCTTGATCATGTGGGCGATTTCGTCGAGCGTGACGTACCGGCTCTCCACGGTGTCGTAGAGCTTCCGATTGGTATAGCGCTTGATGACCTTGGGCTCTTTGCGTTCGGCCGTCTCAGGAGCGCCGTTGCCGACCTCCGAGACTGGGGTCTGATCCTGCTCGCTCATCTTGGAAACTCCACCGTCCCTGAGGGGGCTGAGAGCGCTTGACGCGAAGCGGTACGGCGCCATCTGTCCACAGGCGCCGGTGTGTGTCAAGGCGCGCTTGGCGCACCTTGTTGTAGAGGGCGTTTCCTTGTCACCGCGACGGAGCGCAAGAGAGAATGCGAGCGTGGTCGTCCAGTGTCCAACCTGCCAGTCAAAGTTCCGCATCGCCGACGAAAAGGTGACGGACCGCGGCGTACGCGTCCGCTGCACCTCCTGCAAGAACGTGTTCCAGGTGCGCAAATCCGGGGCTGGCGGGGCCGATCAGACTCCCGGCCCGGGCAACACGATGGACCTCTCCGCGCTCGGCGCGGCAGCCGTCTCGAAGTCCGGGTCGACCGGACCGGTCAAGACGGGTTCCACCGGACCGGTCAAGACGGGCTCGACCGGACCGGTCAAGACGGGCTCGACCGGACCCGTCAAGACGGGCTCCACGGGTCCCATCAAGGGAAGCGCCGCAGCGCGTCCTTCGACGGGCCCCGTAAAGCCCTCTACGGGCCCCGTACGTCCCTCTACCGACAAGGTGCGCGGCGCTGCGCGGCAAGAAGCTGGCACAGCGCGGCGGCTGGACGCCGAGGACCTCTTCGGCATGGCGGAGCTGACCGGCGACGCGCCGCTCTCGACGGGCTTGGACGCTCCCGCGGCACCACCGCCTTCCACTCCGGAGCCCGCGCCCGCCGCCGCGAAGCCGGCGTCGAGCCTGCCTGGCCTGGACGATCTGGACTTCGAGATCGACGAACGCCCCGCGCAGAAGGCGGCTCGCCCACCGCCTCTGCCCGACCTCGATGAGCCTCAACCGCCTCCGTCGCCGCTCGATCCCCCGATGCCGCCGGCCGACAGCGTCGCCGAGCCCGTGTCCGACGCCGCAGAACCAATGGTCCTCGACGATCCATTCGCGGCCATCGCCCCGGGCGGCTCCGCGGCGGCGGCGAACGACGCTCCCGTGGAAGTGAAACCCGTCCGCGCCGCCGAGCCGCGCCCGAGGACCGATCCGGTTGTGCGCCGGGATCCGGCTCCGGCGCCGACTCCTGCGGAACCGGAGATCGCGCCTGCGCGCGCGCTGATCTCGAGCGCGATCACGGGGCTGCTCGGCGCGGCGCTCGCCATCGCTGTGGTGATCACCTCCGCGCTCTCCGACGACTCGGCGGCGGGATGGCTGGGGTTCGGGACCGCCGCCGACGTGATCCCGACGGGAGTGGTCAGCGGCCTCTACGATACCGCGGGCGGAAAGCCGGTCTTCTTCGTACGCGGACGGGTGGAGAACCGCAGCAACAAGGTGCGTGGGCCGGTGCGCGTCACTGCCGAGCTGGTCGCGGACGGGGCGTCGGAGGCGAAGGCCGACGCGATCGCCGGCGCCGAGCCGACACCGGAGGACGTCTGGTTGCTGCGCTCGCCGGCCGACGCGGAGAAGCTCACGCGGACGTTGCAGACGGCGCGCGTCGATCGCAGCATTGCCCCGGGAGCGAGCCTCCCGTTCTTCGCGCTCATCCCCGATCCGCCCGCGGATCTGGTGAAGCACCGCCTCCAGGTCCGGGTGGAGACGGCGGAAGCCTGGAAACAGCCCGGCGCCAAGTCGGCGCGGAACCGCTGATGAAGCCGGCGAAGCTGGCCCGCGCCCTCGCCTCCCTGGAGGCGGGGGAGCTGCGGGCGCACAAGGCGGCCGCGGTGCTCTCGGCGCTGCCGCCGCGCGAAGCGGTGCTGGTCCTCGGGCAGCTGATCCGCCGTGCCGACCGCCGCAACGATCCGGAGGCGGCGGCCGTCGAAGGGCTCCTTCAGGCCGTCCGCGATCTCCTGGATGCGGCGACCGTGGACGCTCTGTTCGCCGCGGCGGAGGACGACTTCGAGGTAAAGGCGCTGTTTGCGCGCACGCAGCCGGCGCGGAACTTCGATCACGACCGCGAGGAATGGATCGATCGCGAGATGCGCGCGCGAACCCTCGGCGAGCGGCGCACCCTGGCGCGAACGCGCGACCGGGACCTCCTCTCGCGGCTCGCCACCGACCAGGATCCCACGGTCGTGAAGCACGTCCTGCAGAACCCGCGCTGCACCGAGCGCGAGGTGCTGACGGCGGCCTCCCGCCGCCCGCAGCGTCCGGAAGTGCTGGAGGAGATCTTCCGATCGCGCCGCTGGTCGTCGAACCGCCGGGTCCGCCGCGCGCTCGCACTGAATCCCTACAGCGCCCCGGCGCTGGCCTCCGCCGCGCTCGCGATCCTGACCGCGCCGGACTTGCGAGAGGTGGCCGGCGATCTGACGATCTCCAGCGACGTGCGGGTGCAGGCGCGACGGCTGCTCGAGGTGCGCGATGGCGAGAAGGAGTGAAGCTACTTCTTCTCGCTCGTGGAGCGCGCTTCGGTCTTCGTCGCGGGTGCCTTCTCCTGCGGCAACGATTCCTTCTTCGGCGTGACGTCGATCTCGTCGTTCCCGGTCACCGACCGCTTGAAATTCTTGATGCCCTTCCCCAGCGCGTCGCCGAGCTGAGGCAGCTTGCTGGCTCCGAAGATGAGGAGGATGACGATGAAGATGAGCAGGAGCTCGCCGAACCCGAGATTCATCGCAACGCCTCCTCTCGACGTGGCAAGCTAGCACGGAGATGCTGCCGGCGCACTTCAACCCGACCGGACGGCCTTTGGTCTGGGCCCATCGCGGCGCATCGGCCGAGGCTCCCGAGAACACCGTCGCCGCCTTCTCGCTGGCGCTCGCCCAGGGTGCGGACGGCATCGAGCTCGACGCGCAGCGCTGCGCGTCCGGGCAAGTGATCGTCCTGCACGACGAGTCGCTCCTGCGCACGACCGGCTTCGGCGCGCTGGTCACTGACGCGTCGTACTCCGTCGTGCGCACGCTCGACGCGGGTTCGTGGAAGTCCGAACGGTTCCGCGGCGAGCGGATTCCGCTGCTCGCGGAAGCGCTCGAGGCGTTTCCCGGGCTGGTGAACGTCGAGTTGAAGTGCGATCGGCGCGACGACGGCGGCCTCACGGCGGAGGTCGTCCATGTGGTGCGCGCGGCGCGGGCCGAGGAGCGCGTGCTGCTCAGCTCGTTCAATCCGATGTGCCTGTGGCGCGCCCGCTTTCTCGCTCCGGAGATCGTCCGCGCCCTGCTCTTCGAGTCGGAGCAGCGATGGGCCTTCCGCTCGGCGATCGTGGCGCCGCTCCTGGACGCGTCGGCAATGCATCCCGAGCACGTTCTCGCCACCCCGGAGCGCGTGCGGAGATGGCGCCGGCGGGGTTATTCGGTCGCCTGCTGGACGGTGGACGACCCGGAGATCGCAGCGAGGCTTCACGACAGCGGGGTGGGCGCGATCTTCACCAATCGGCCGGCGTTGATGCGGACGCGCTGGCCGGGAAGTGCGTAGTGCTCAGAATGCCGCGCCGACGCGGCCCGCGAAGCTCCAGAGGCGCACGAAGTTTTCCTGCCCCGCCCCGCCGCTATCCTGGATGGCATTGCGGCCCCAGGCGATTGCACCTTCGATGCCCGCCACGACCCTGCCGGCGACGAGGCGCACACCTGCGCCGGCGCGCCAGTAGCGGTTGTTGTACAGGGTGACTCCGTGGAAGACCTGGTCGTCCGCGCCGGGCCGCGACGGATCTTCCGCCCCGGGCTTGAAGTCCACCACGGCGGAGAGCGCGTTGACCATCGCCACGCCGAACGAGCCATACGGCTGCAGCTTCATCATCCCCGCGACGCCAAAGCTCTTCGAGACGAGCGCGTCCGCTCCGGCGGAGGCGAGGTCGAGATCCTGCGTGCCGATCACGCGCGTGCCCCAGACGCGCAGCGCCACGTCCGGAACCGACTCGAGCCCCTCCACCGCTGCCCAGCGGAGCTCGCCAGACAGCGCCATCATCTGCGAGTTCGCCAGCCACTGGACCGAAGCGCCGAGCTCGAACGATCCGCCCAATCCTTTGCGCAGCGTCACTGCCGGCAGGATCAACACGTCGGGTGGCGCGGCGACGGCCTGCGTTCCCGCCGTCGCCCAGGCATCGGCGCCGATGCGCAAAAGCGCCTGCGACGAGGTCAACCCGATCTCGAATCCCGCCTGCCCGGTGGTCGCGGCCGTCTCCTGGAACGGGGGAATGAAGGCGAGACCGAGGGTGCTCGCCAGCCGGTGGAAGCGCGCCTGCGCGCCGGGCGTTCCGGGCTCCGGAATGTCCGACGGGCCCCCGTCGCACAGGGTGCAGGCCAGCGAATCCGGATGGCCGAGCCGCCAGAGTTGCAGGTCGTTGGCGGCGGCATTCGCCGTCCCGGCGAGCAGCAGGATGGTGAGACCGATCCGCACGCAAAGGTCGTACCAGCGAATCCGGACCGCTTCAAAAAAACAACCGCAAACTCTGCGCCCTCCGCGTGCTCTGCGGTTTGATCCGAAGACCTGCCTTAATTGATGTTTACACGGCTGGCCTTGATGTTGAGCTGCGGCCCAGCCTTGATGTTCGCCTTGTCGGAGACGTTGAGATCGAACGTCGTCCCGATGTCGATCTTCCCCGTCTTCTTCGTCTTGATCTCCAGATCCTCGCAGTCGAGCACGATCTTCTTCTCCGCGTGGATCTCCACGTCGCCTTCCTTCGCCTCGATCAGGAACTTCTTGTTCGTCACGTCGAAGGTGATCGTCCGGTTCCCGCTCTTGTCGGCGATGACGATCTTCTCCTGGCCGCTCTTGTCGTCGAGCATGATCTGATGACCCGCCTTCGTCTGGATCATCACGGTCGTGTTCTCGTCGGCGTAGGCCGTCTTCATCGGCTTGTCCTTGCCGTTCCAGAGCGAGCCGACCACGTACGGCCGGTGCGCCTCGCCGCGCTCGAACGCGATCAGCACTTCGTCGTTCACGTGCGGCAGCCAGTAGAAGCCGCGCCCCGCGCCGGCCGCCGGCTGCACCACGCGGCACCAGTCCGACTCGGGCTTTCCCGGCAGCCGGGGAAAGCACACCTTGACCCTCCCGAGCTGGTCGGGGTCCTTGACGTTCGTGACGATTCCGATCTCGACGCCGAACTGCTTCGCGTCGGCAGTGGATGCCGTCTCGTGCGCCTTCTCGATCAGCTTGTACAGGTTGTCGGCCAAGGGCTTCTTCCGGTCAGAGGATGGGAGGCAACGTCAGGACGGTGCCCGGCTTCACCTCGCGCGGGTCGAGAATGCCGTTCGCGTCCGCGATCCGGCGCCATTCTGCCGGGTCGTCGTATTCCTCGTGGGCGATCAGCGCCAGCGTCTCGCCGGTCTTCAGCGTGCGCCGCTTGGTGTGATCCGGAGAGTTGCGCGGCTTCTTCTGCAGCTGCTCCGCCGCCGTCTGCAGTTCCTTCATCGAGACGTTGGCGGTGGCGCGGCACGGCTTTCCGTCGGGAAGGAACATCGTGTAGCGCACGGTCAGGCTCTCGATGAATCCGGTGAACTTGAAGCCGCCCCAGGCGAACATGACTTTTGGCGGCCGGTGCTTGTCGGCGTTGACCGCCGCCAGGTCGAGGATCTTCTCGGTGTGCTCGGTGCGGACGTCCTTCTTTTCCTCGTAGGTGTCGAAGAACAGCTCGACGTTGAGGACGGCCGGGTTCCCGCTGGTGAACTCGTGCTCCGGCGTGTCCAGGCCCGGCGCCTTATGCGGTTCCCACTGGACGCTCTTCTGCACCGAGTATTCCTTGGGGTTGAAGAGAACGTCCCACGTGTCGTTCGTGTCGACGTTCATCAGCTTGGCTTTCTCCAGCGTCGCCATGACCGCTCCTTGAGCTACCCCCCGAACCGCTCGCGATCGCTTTCGATGCGGCGGCGGATGCGATGGTAGATGCGCTGCGCGATGGCGTCGACCGAGCCCTCGATCTTCGAGTGGCTGACGGCGTCATCGGCCTCCTTGTGATGTCCGTGGGCCGCATCGTGGGCATGTCCGCGCCCGCGGGCGTGCGGCGCGTCGGCTCCTCGCGATGCCGTGCTCATGGACTCGAGGGGCGGCGGCGCCGGCGGAATGGCGGCGACGATCGACATCTCCACGGCCTGCGCCCGCGCGCGAGCGGCTGTAGCCGACGAGACCGTCCCGGCCGCTCCAGCACTGCTCATCGCGATGTACGCGGGAGCAGTCGCACCGGCTGCCGGAGGCGGCGTGGCGGACACGAACGGCGTCGAGAGCGCTTCGAACGAGCGCGCCAGGCTGCTCATCTTCTCCGCGGAATCCTCGCGCCCGGCATCCATCCCACCCGTAGCGTCGTCGGCCGGCGCGGCGGCGACGAGGATCGACCGCCAGATGGCGGCCGCCGAGTTGGCGGCGTGAAGCCCGGCCTGCATCGCCCGCGTGGCCTGGACAGAAGCGTCGTCGGGCGCGGCCGCAACGGCGCCGTGCGACCACCAGAGCGGGGCGCCGACATAGCGGAAGCGGAGCGCGACGGGGAGCTGCGGATGGCTGCGGCGCGACACTCCCGAGAGAGGTATGCCGCCGACGTCCTGCGGCTCATCCTTGTTCCAGGACGCATACGTCCAACGCCGATAGCGATCGGTCGAGGCGGGCCGATGGCCGCTCCACATTCCGGGCTCGAGACCGCTGACCGGCGCGGCAAAGATAGCGGGCAGCGCCGATGACGAAGCCGTCGCACGCGGATGGACGGGCGCACGCATCGAAGCTCCGGACGCTGTCTGCGCGCGGACGATGGCGGGCTGGCGGCGGGCAGTTTCGAACACCCGAGGACCCGCGCCCGATGGCTGCGGCGTCGGCGAGCCGCGTGAGACGACGAGATCGGCTGCGGTGCGCAGCAAACCTGGCGGGGAAAGCAGCGGCTCGCTGCGCGGCCGGATCACGTCCTCGGCCCGTGGAGGATGCGACGCAAGAGACGGACGAGGCGGCACCGCTGTATCCGAGACCGCAGCGTCGGGCGTCGAGGGAGCCGCGGCGAGGTCCGCGGCGATGCGCGGCGCTCCGACCCGGTAGCGACGGCGTTCGGCGGGCCCCGCCTCGTCGATGGGCACGCGGCCGAGGAAATGGCGGCCTCCAGCGGTCGTCGCCACGACCCCGCCGACCGGGGCGTGTTCGAGCGTCAGCCCTGTCGGGCCGGAGATCTCGACGACCCGCGGAGCGACGGCGGCAGCGCCCCCGGTGAGATCGATCGCGCCGCCTCCAGGCACGACCAGCCGATATGCGCCAAGCGGCGCAGCATGGCTGCGCGGAGCGAACGGCGAGGCCATGATCCGGCCCGTCTCGGCGATCGTCCCGCGTCCCATCTGAGCCCAGAGCGGCAGCGGGATGACGATCTCTTCCTCTCCGGGCGAGGGGTGCCGTGGCGGCGGCCGCACCGTCACCGGCGAAGTCGCCTCCACGCCTGTCACGAACGGCGCGCGAAAGGCGAAATCCCGGACCGTGAGGGGCGCCGGCGTGCCTGGACCTGGCGTCCAGTCGCCGCTCTTCGCGACAGCGTGCCGCAGCAGAAAAGGCAGATCGGAGATGGCCGGGTCGCCCTGCGCCAGGGATCGCGCTGCCGGCAGCTCGAGCGCGATCGCGCCCTGCTTCGCGGGCTGGGCCGCCGCCTCGTGCGGCGCCCGCCAGTCGAGCTGCGCTGCGCGCCAGGGCGCGGGCGCGGCGAACGTGCCGACCTCTCGCGCCACGGGTGTGGCGGTCTCGCGGAAGCGCGGCTCCACCGCAGGAGGCGCCACCGGCAGCACGGGCGCGGCGACCCAGGCGTCCAGAGCCTCGGAGAGATCGTTTCCCACGTGCAGCTCGCCGCGATTCGGGAACGGCATCGAAACGAGGACCTGCGTGGTGCGCTCCGCCGTCGTCGGCGGTCCTGCCATGCGCACGCTGCGCCGGCGATCATCGGCGGGGCCCAGCTGCAGGGGATTGCGCGCGTCAAGCACATCGAGGCGTGAATCGATGCGCACCGCGGGAAGGCGATAGCCCCCAGCGGCGGCGCTGCGCTCGAGCGCCAGCTGCAGCGCCTGGAGCGCGGGGAGCGGAAGGGCCCCGGCGCGCGGCGCGATCCCGGGAACATCGCGGATCATGACCGGCGCATCCGGCAATTCATCGGCTTTCGGCCGATCGACGGAACCGAGCCGGACGGGGCCCGTGTCGCGGTTCAAGATGATGGTGCCGTCGGGCGCGCGGAAACCGACGACTGGCGCACCGGCGATCTGCAGCGGGACCGCGCGAGCGTTCCGGACGCGTTGCGCCAGGACAGGCGCGAGCGGCAATTCCTCCGCCGTGCCCCCGCCGACGCCGCGGCGGCGCATGTGCGCTCCGCCCATCATCAACGCCCAGTCCGACCACGGGTCGCCGGTCACCTCGCCGAGCTGCAACGGCTGGACGACCACCGTTTTCTCCGGCAGCGCAAGCTCGGGCCGGAACTCCTGCTCCGGCTGGATCCAGAACCGGTCGGCTGCGGTGACAGCAGGCACCACACGGGCGCCATCGGAAAGCGCGCGCGCGAGGTCGTTGCCGGCAAGAGCGCGCAGGGGCGCCGCGCTGGCGCGAACGGCGGCGAGCGCCTCGCCACGAGCCTCCGCGCGCGCACCTGTGGTTCCCTGCCGCACTCCGCCGACGATGGTCAGGACGTTGCCGGCCTGGATTGCGACCTGCTGCGCCGCAGTCCGGGCATACTGGCCGAGCATCTGCTCCCAGCGCGTGGCCGAGCCGATCTCTGCGCGCGCAAGCGATCCGTCCGGCATGACCAGGAACAGCGCCGTCTGCCGGGACGGAGCGGTCGCGCCGTCGCGCAGGGGAGCGCCGGAGAGAGCTGCGGGGACCGGACGGGACAAGCGCGGGTCCTGGCGCAATGCCCGCTCCTCGCGGCTCTCGCTCAACGCCTTGCGCACGGGGTTGAAGCGCGCGAGCCGCGCGGCGGGCGCGCCGACCGCCGGCATGGAGGCCTGCTCGAGCATCGCCCGCTCGAGAGTTCGGGCGACTTTCTTCACGTCGATGCCCACCACCTCGCCGCTGGCTCGGACGAAGTAGCCGCGCGGCTCCTGGCCGCGGCGCTCCGGCGCTCGGACCACCGCCGCTTCCAGCGCGCGCCCCAGGGCGTCGTCGCTGTGGACCTGGAACTGCCCGAAGTCGGAAACGACGACCAACCTGTCCTTGTCCTCGACGATCACGTACTCCAGCCGGTTCAAGTCGAACTCGTAGACGTGAAGCCTCTGCGTCGCCGATCGGGCCACCGCCTCGGCGAGGGTGTGGCTCTTCTGGTGGAGCTCGTCGGCGCCGGCGAAGAAGTGCTCGGAGAACCTCTCCTCCGACACCTGGGCGTCGAAGGCATGCGCGATATGGTCCGCGAACTCCTCGGCGTCGAGAAGGGCCGGCTCCTCGCGGAAGCGATCCATCGCCCGCCAGAGGATCTGCTCCAGCGACGGTCCGGCTGTTTGACTCGAGGTTTCCGGCAAGTTCCGAATCTCCGCGACCGACTCCGGCTCAGCCCTTCGTCACCTTCTCGACCGCGAGCTCGAGCATCTCGCACATCGCCTGCCCGGTGCTGGCGTCGAGCTCGGACATCTCCCAGCGCACGGGCCACGCCTTCTGGAAGTTCCAGCGCCCGACCTCCGTCTTGCCGTCAGGTCCGAGCGCGACGATGGAGCCGTTGCGCCGCGCGATCTTCTTCGTCCCCGAGGAAGCGATCTCGTCGCGCCACTGGAAGAGCGCCGGATCGCAGACGTAACCCTTGGTGAGGAGGATGTTCGAGGCCTTGGTCGGTCCGATCAGCTTGCGGACGGTCTCGTTGTCGCCGCCTTCCTGGTACTCGAACACCTCGCTCTCGCTCTTCAGGCCACCACACTTGCGGAAGGAGGCGCTCTCGATCGAGTCGATCTCCACCCGGAAGAAGGAAATCGCCTGGTGGTCCTTGCGCGATGCCGCCATCTGAACTCCCCGGCGAGCGAATAGAGTTCCAGCGTCAATTAGTTTACCATTTTTATGGACGCCTGCCTAGATGGCATGCGTAAGTGCGCTACAGGCAAGTAGTTCCGCCTGCCTACCCGCCTGCGACTGCCTCGGCCGGCTCTTCCTTGTCCGCATCCGTCCGTTCGCGCGTCCACTGGTGGATGCGGACGACGATGAACTCGGCTGGCTTCACCGGCGAGATGCCGATCTCGCAGACGAGCTCGCCGACGTCGCGCGATTCCGGCGGGTTGGTCTCCTCGTCGCACTTGACGTAGTACGCCTCGTCCTGGGCTGCGCCGACCAAAGCGCCCTGCTTCCAGAGATCGGCGAGGAAGACGTCGACCGTGCGCACGATCTTCTTCCACAGCGTCGCCTCGTTGGGCTCGAACACTACCCATTGCGCGTACTTCTCCACGCTCTTGCGCACGAGGATGAACAGGCGCCGCACGTTGATCTGCACGAAGGAGGGATCGGAGCTCAGCGTGCGCGCGCCCCAGATGCGGATGCCGCGACCGATGAAGGGGACGAGCGTGTTGACCCGCTGGTCGAACGCGGCATCGCGCTCGCGCTTGCGCACCCTCTGCGCCACGTCGACGAGTCCCTCCAGCGGCTGGTTGGCCGGAGCCCGATGCACGCCTTCCACCTTGTCGTTGCGGGCGATCATCCCGGCGATGTGGCCCGAGGGCGGAAGGGGAGCGAGCACCTCTTCACCCTTCCGCACCTTGATGTACGGGAAGTAGAAGCTGGCGTGCGAAGAGTCGAAGTGGCGCCGCCACTCCAACGCTTCTTTCAGCCCGTGACCGGGCAACGGATCGAGCAGGCAGAAGCGGTCATGCAGCTTCTCGCAGTGATCGATCATTGCCCGCTGCACCGCGAGCACGTCCTCGGCCTCCATGAACGCCACCGAGCGGCGGTATTGGAACATCAGATCGGGCGCCACCAGAAGGTCGACGTCATCGATCCGCTCCAGCGCCTGCAGCCCGCGCGGTCTCGTCCCCTGCTGCCCGATGAAGTCGTCCGGTGCGGGGTCGAGTCCGCTCTCCGGCGCGACGTTGACGATGTAGGCGGTGCGACCGCCGTTGTCGAAGAAGCCGCGCACCGCATGGGTCATGTAGCTGTCGCCGGCGCCGAATACCTTTTCGTACTGCTCGAAGGAGCCCACCCGCGTCGGCTCATGGCGCGGACCTGTATCGGTGGCGCCGAGGAACGCGGTGACGCCGGTCTCCACCCGCTCCAGAGGGATGTAGCGGTCGCCGGCGGACTCGATGTGAACGCCGGGCGATTTGTAGAGGCTCATGTTTGACCCCGCTGTTCATCCCAAAAACGGTAGCCGCAAAGCGGCTAAAAGGACGTTTCTCCGCTGCCGCCGGAACCTTTGGATGCCTCGTTGATGCGCTTGTTGATCTCGGAGATCTCCTTGATCCACATGTGGCGCTCCTTGTGCTCCATCCCGAGGATGTCGTCCATGGCCCAGTGGAAGTGGTACGCGATGTAGGCTACCTCGCCGGAGAGCTTGTCCAACGGGTAGCTTACGATTCCCCCAGCGCCGTCGCTCCCGTCCCGATGTCGACCTGGAACTCCTGGCCGCAGCTCGGACACTTCGCGCCGACGTTCGCCGTCCCGCTCTCGTTGATCTGCCGGTAGAACTCCTGCAGGTAGGAGAGGTCGGCGGAGAAGAGGCCCTCCACGACGCCCGGATTGACCTCTCCTTCCTTGAGGTCGCCGAGCCTTACGATCACGCGGGAAAGCAGGATGATGACGAGATAGGCCCGGTTGTTCTTCACCCGGAAATCCTGAAGCGGGATGATCTCGTCCTTGGCCGTGGCCAGGCGCATCACGCCCTTGCGGTGCAGGTTGCCCTGCTCGTCGACGAATCCCTTGGGCAGCGTGAACTCGAACTCGGTCTTGAACGCCATCGCGGTGGAGCTCCCTCCGTGTCACATCCGCCCTGGCGATGGAAACGACCGCCAGGGCGGATCGAATGTACAGCCTACTGCGTAGCCGCCAAACCGCCCTTCGGCGGTTTTTTGGCGGCTAGCCGAACTTGCACTCCTCGAACACGATCTCGAGGCGCTCGGTCGCGTGCCCCGAGCTCTTCGAGTTCAGCGCCGGGCCATGCCACTTGGCGGGGAAGCAGTGGAAGAGGTTCAGCCGCTTCGCCTCGTCGCCCTTGTCGTTGTGGAAGATGACCGAGATGCTCTTGCGATTGGCCTTCCCGTCGATGACTTCCTTGCGCCAGTTGTAGAACTCCTTGGTCGAAGAGAAGTCCCGCTCGACGAGGATGCGGCCGGGCTTCAGAACTCCCGGGCGGCAATGCGTCCAGGAGTCCTCGCCGTCGTTGTATTCCACCACCTCGGCTTCGAACTCGATGCCTTCGATCTTGTGGATGCCGCCGATGGTGATGCCGTCGATCTCCATCCCGAACTTGTGGCTCAGGTGGAAGTCGCCGTTGGTCTTCGTCAGTCCCTTCAGGGTGTCGCGTGAAAACTTGACTGGCATGATCGTTTCTCCGGTTTCTCGAGAGGGTTGAAGGGGCTACGCGAAGTCGACTTTCTCGTACATGATCTCGAGCGTCTCGCTGACGTGCCCAGAGGTGCGCGAGTTCAGCCCGGAGAGCTTCCACTTCTTCGGCCAGCACTCGTGCAGGTTGACGCGCGTGGACTCGCCGCCGTCGTCGGTCATGTACACGATGCTGATGCTCTTGCGCTGGACGTTGCCCTCGTAGACCGTCTTGAACCAGTCGTAGAACTCGGTGCTCGACGACCAGTCGCGCTCCAGCACCAGCGTGCCCACCTTCTGGCGGCCGGGGCGGATGCGCTGGAAGTGATCGTCGGCATCCTGATAGGCGACCATCTCGTGCTCGTGGTCGAGGCCGTCCACCTTGTGGACGCCGCCGATGGTGACGCCCTCGATCTCGACCGAGAACCGGCTCTGCTGGTTGAAGTCGCCGGCGGTGTTCTTGGTGCTCCCTTTGAGGACCTCACGGCTGAACTTCACTGGCATTCAACTGCTCCTGTCATTGCCCCGCGCGGGGGCCGTGCACTGCGATCCGGCGGCGGTAGATTCCGCTCCCGGGCTTCCACTTCACACTTTCCGGGCCCCTCCCGGATCGCCGTCCCCCACCGCTTTTCGATCGCGTCCCGGGAGCGGCAATCGAGCCCGCCCCCGGGACGCTACCCCTCCGCTACTTCGACTGTCCTGCCATCTGGCCGATGCGGAAGATGACGAATTCCGCCGGCTTCACCGGAGCGATGCCGATCTCGCAGACCATCTGGCCCGCGTCGACGACCTCCGGCGGGTTGGTCTCGGAGTCGCACTTCACGTAGAACGCCTCTTCCGGCGTCTTGCCCATCAGCGCGCCCGAGTTGTAGATGCGCAGGAGGAACGCGGTGATGTTGCGCGTCACCCGCTTCCACAGCGTCTCGTCGTTCGGCTCGAACACCACCCACTGGGTCCCGATCTCGATCGACTGCTCGATCATCAGGAAGAGGCGGCGGACGTTGATGTAGCGCCACGACGGATCGCTGGAGACGGTGCGCGCTCCCCAGACGCGGATGCCGCGGTCGCCCATGTTCCGGATGCAGTTGATCCCGCGCGGGTTGAGGAAGTCCTGCTCAGGGCGCGAGATGGTGTACTTGAGACCGAGGGCGCCGCGGACGATTTCGTTCGCGGGAGCCTTGTGCACGCCGCGCTCGGAGTCGCTGCGGGCGTAGATGCCGGCCACGTGGCCCGATGGCGGAACGAAGATGTTCCCCTTCTCGGGGTCGTACACCTGGATCCAGGGGAAGTAATACGCCGCGTACTGCGAGTCGCGCGGCTTGGGCATCTTTGCGATGCCATCCTTGCCCAGCTCCTCCGCCGAGTCGAGGATCGCGAAGCGGTACTTGTTGTTCTCGCAGTGCGAGATCACTGCGTCCTGGATCGCCGCATCGCTCTGCCCCGGTGCGCAGACCAGCGAGATCTCCGGGATGTCGTTGAAGACGTTGAGTCCCGAGCGGCGGCCGGGGCCCTCGTCCTTGCCGATGTACAGCGCCGGGTTCACGCCGGCTGGAGCGGCAGGAGCCGCAGGAGCAGCAGCCGGAGCCGGCTTGCCCGACTCGGCAGCCTTCTTCGTCTCCGCTTCCTTCTTCTCCGCTTCCTTCGCTGCCTGCTCCGCGCTCACCGTCTTCGGAGAGACGTTGCAGACGAAGGCCTTGCTGCCGCCGTTGTTGAAGAACCCGTACACGGCGTGCGCGAGGTGGGTCGAGTGCGTGAAGTCGCCGAAGGTCCGGGTGTACTGCGCCCAGTTGGTGATCAGCACGGCCTCGTTGGTGGGGCCGACGGACGACTCGCCGATGAACGCGCAGGTCGAAGTCCCGACTGCTTCGATGGGCTTCGATCCGCGGTCGACCTCCTCGATGTAGACGCCTGGAGACAGATACGACGTTGCCATTGACTACTCCTTACGTTCGGTGGTTGGAGACCGCACAAGGGAGGCGGCCTCGCGTGGGAGATTGCGTTGGTTCCTCTTCTCGATGACCACAGGTCGAACGAACTTCCCCTCCATCCAGGGAGTCACTTCCGCGGCGGAGACACGATCTTCGGCGGCTTCGCCTCCACCCCCAGCTCCCTGGCGCTGATGCTTCCCGGGGGTGGTCTGAGCTGATCGAACACGTCGATGTGGCGCTCGCGGACGCGCTTGCTGCGTCCGAGCTCGCGGCCGGAGAACAGGCGCGCCTCGGTCCGGTAGCCGATGGCGACGCGCGCCGTCTGGCCCAGTCCGGTGAAGACGGCGGCCGCGGTGTCGAGCGTGAACTCGGTGTCGTGGTGCAGCGGCAGGCTGTCCTGCTTGAAGAAGGAATCGCCGGCGAGCTGCTCGCCGTGGAGCTTGGGATGATCGAGGAATGCCTTCATGCCGAGGGCGAGGATCTCGTGCTCGTCGGCGAGGTCGTCGGCGGCGGCGGTGATGAGGTAATGCAGCCCCATCTCCAGCGGGCGCGCGTAGCGGACGACGTGGGTCTCGCCCTTCTCGTCGGTGATCTCTTCCTCGAGGTGCCAGTTCTCGTTGGTGCGCACGTCGACGGAAGGGCGGATGTCGTAGAGGTACAGCACCAGGCAGGGAGCGTTCTTGCGGAGGAAGTCCGTGGTCGGCGCGGCGAGATATGCCTTCGCCTTGCTCCTCTGCGACGAAAGCTCGGCGCGAAGCACGCCGAGGAGGGTCTGGCCGACGTCGCGGATCACCTGATGCTTGGCCATGAAGACGTTCCACTACCCTGGGAGTTGATCTCCCGAAGTGAGTGCAGAGGTGAGGGGGACTCGCCCATTTTGGAAGAATTCCCGGACGAGTTCAAGACGGGCCGGCGCGATTTCCCGCGCCGCGACGCGTCTCTTTTAGAATTTCGGTAATGAATTCGCGTCGCAAGCTTCCCCCGGAAACGAAGCTATTCCTCGATGTCGGCGCTGTCGTCACCCTTGCCGGCTTCTTCCGCCACCTCTTTCGCTGCGTCCTTTGCCGAATCTTTCGCGCGCGCGGCGTCGGCGGCCTTGCGCAAAGCGTCCTCCTCGATTCCTTTCGCCTGCGCGTATTCCTTGCCGGGGTCGGTGCCGAGCGCCGCGACTTCGACCTTCTCCTTCGCGATGCCTTCCGCGGCTACCGCAATACCCGGCTTGGCTTGCGCGCTCTCCGTGGCGGACGCGACGGCCGCCGCGCCGCCAGCTGCGTTGGCGCCGGCCACGACGCCGGTGACGATCCCGGAAGCGATCTCCGGACCGGCGGACGGAACCGCCTGCTGCGTCTGACCCGCGGCGCCTGGAACGGACGGTGTTTCCGGAATCGTCGGCACGGCCGGCATGGTTCCCGCTGGCTGGCCTTGCGTCTCGGCCGCGGGCTTCTGCGCCTCGGCCGCAGGTTTCTGTACTTCGGC
Source organism: Deltaproteobacteria bacterium (assembly GCA_005879535.1). Taxonomy (NCBI): domain Bacteria; kingdom Pseudomonadati; phylum Myxococcota; class Myxococcia; species Deltaproteobacteria bacterium. The sequence continues at coordinate 35,368 of VBKI01000087.1, forward strand.
AGCGGACTTCTGCGCCTCGGCGGCGGGCTTCTGCGCTTCGGCGACGGGCTTCCGTGCTTCCGCGGCAGGCTTCTCCGCTTCCGCTGCAGGCTTCTGCGCTCCCGCCGCTGGCTTCTTCGCTTCCGCGGCAGGCTTCTGCTCTGCTTCGGCCGCGGGCTTCTCCTCCTTGGGCGGCTCCTTCTTTCCCGCCGCCTGTGCGGCGGTCTGCTGGCTCTGCTTCGCCGACGCGCTCGCGTTGCCCGCCGCGCTTGCCGTCGCTTGCTCCGAGGACTGCGCCGCTCCGGCGTTCTTCTGCGCGCCGGCGGTGTCGCCCTGGGCGGCGCTGTCCACGGCCTTCTGCGCCTTCTCCGCGGTCGCCGCCGCTTTCTTCGCTGCTTTCTCCAACTCCGCAATGGCGCCGAGCACCGCTTCCTTCACCTTCTCGTCACCCGGCACCTTGCAGGCGGACTTGGCACTGCCCTTCGCGTCGGCGCCGCTGTTCTTCGCAGACTCGGCGGCGCCCGTGGCGCTCTGCGCCGCGGCGGACGCCGCCTGGATCGCTTCCGCCGATCCCTTCCGCATCGGCATCCCGCGGAAGAGCGCCTTGTTCTGCTCGATGCGCTTCTTTGCTTCCGCGAGCGCGGCCTCCGCCCGCCGGAGCGCCTTGCCTGCCTCCTCCGTCGCCTTTTCCGCCTCGATTTCGATCTGTTTCTCGTGCTCCGCCAGGGTCTTCTTCGCCTCGTCGGAAGCCTTGGTCCCCTGGCCGTGCGCGCCGTCGAGCTGCGCAAAGGCTCCGTCGACGTGCTCGCGGATCTCCGGGATCCGCGCCACCAGGTCCTCGAGCGTACCGCGCTGCTTGCCCGCCTCGTCGTGCGCCGACGTTGCCTGCGCGTACGCTGCCGCGACTTGGTCGATGGCGCCGCGCGCCTGCGACATCAGCACGCCCGCGCTCTTGTCGATGGAGACGCCGCTCTTCTGGATGGTCTCCCCGAGGGGACCCTGCATCTTCTGCCCCAGCTCGTGGACCTTCGCGTACTGGTCCTTGAGCTGCGCGACGAACTTCTTCGTCTGCTCCTCGTATTTGCCCTGCTCTTCCTCGTGCCTGCGGGAGAGGGCGTCGTGCTGCGCCTCGGCGGCCTTGCTGTGCTCGTCGGCTTTGCGCACCGGGTTGTTCTGCACCTCGTCGGAGGCCGAGACGCTCTGGTCGGCGCTGGCGGAGGCGGCGTCGGCACCCTGCGAGAGGTGGCCGATCAGATCGGCGCCCGCCTTCTCCCGGGCGGCCTTGAAGTCTTCGCCGAGCTTCTTCAGCTCTGCTTTCACGTCTTCGACGGCCTGCTGCATGGCCGCCTTGAGCTGCTTGGTCGCCTCCGCTTCCGTGGCGCTTTCCGCCTCCTTCAAGTCCCAGGAAGCGACGGCGGTCTTCAGGGCCTTCTCCAGCACCTTCTCCGCCGCCTGCAGCACTTCCTCCTCGATCTTCTTCAGCAGCCGGTCGATCGCCTCGGAGATCCTCTCCTTCATTTCCGCAGCGATGTTCTCGAGCTGCTTCTTTGCTTCGTCCCACCCCTTCGCGAAGAGCTCCTCGGAGTCCTTCTGGGAAGCCTGCGCATCCTGCAGGCCGCCGCCCTTCACCTCCGAGAGCGCCTGCTTCGCGTGCTCCGCCAGCTCTCCGAGCTTCTGCTCGAGAGCAGCCAGCGTCTTGCCCAGCGTCGACTCGCCGTTGCCCATCAGGCCCTTGAGCTTCTCGACCAGCTGCTCGAGGCCGTCCTTCACCTGCTCGGGCAACATCTCGTAAGCGGCCTCGGCTTTCTCGACGCACTCCCCGGTGTCCTGCTTTGCCTGCTCGAAGAGCGCCTTGGCCGCCTCGCCTTCCGTCTTCGCGCCGTCCCAGTCGCGCTTGCCGGCGAGGTCCAGCGCCTGCTTGCACTTCGCGATCGCTTCCTTGCCCTCGTTCCATGCCTTCTCGCCGGTCTCGACGGCGTCCTTCGCGGCTTCGTAGAACTCCTTCAGCTGCTCGAACTGTTGCTTGTACGTGTCGTACTCGGCCTTCACCTGGTCGTAGATCTTCTTCGCCTTCTCGCAGGCTTCCTTCGCCTTGGCGGCGAGCTCTCCGACCCTGGCCTTCACCGCCTCGATGAACTTCCCCAGCGACGACTCCCCCTGCGGAAGCATCTTCTGGACGTTGTCGATGACGGTCTGCAGCGCCTGCTTGACGCTGTCGGGGACGTCTTTCTCGATCTCTTCGAGCTTGTCGATGCAGAGCTCGACCTCGCTCTTCGCCGTCTCGAATTCCTGCTGCGCGGGACCGACTTCCTTGCCGGCCTCGTCCCACTTCTTGTCCTTGAGCAGCGAGAGGCCGGTCTTGACGTGGTCGAAGCAGGATTTGCCGGCTTTGAACGCCTTGTCGCCGTGCTCGCCGATGTAGAGGCCGGCCTTGATCCACTTGCCGCCGTACTGATCGACGGCGTCCTCGATCTTCTTCTTGTACTCCTCGAACTTCTGCTTGTACTCGTCGACCGTGCTCTTCACCTGGTCGACGACGCCCTTGGCCTGATCGACCAGGTCCTTCAGCTTGTCGGTGACGTTCTGCTTGATCGTGTCGGCGGCGTTCTGCACCGCCTCCTTCGCCTTGGCGATGGCGTCCTGCGCCTGCCCGATGGCGTCCTTCGCCGCGTCGAGCACGTTCTGCGCGCCGGCGGCAATGGCGCTGCCGATGCTCTTTCCCGCCGCGTCGCCCGACGACTTCACGGACTCCATCACGTTGCCCAGGTCGCCGGCGAGACCGTCGATCAACGACTTCGCCGCCGCCGTCGCCGAGGCGGCGCACATCTCGATGGCATTCTTGCCCTTGAGGATGGCCGCCTGCGCCAGCGTCATGCCCGCCTTGCCGACACTGACGGCCGCTTCCGCGGAGGCGAGCAGGCTCGACTTCAATCCCTGCACCGCTGCGGAGAGCTGATCGCCCGCGGTATGCACCGCATCGAGCGCCGCGGCCTTCACCGCGTCGTAGGCGTCCTTCGCGTGCTGAATGACCTCGGTGGCGATGTCGGTGACCTGCGCCGCCGCTTCGTGCGCCTTGGCCAGCGCTTCCCGCGCCACCTCTTGCGTGGCGCTGGCCGCCTCCTGCGCCGCCTCGCCCACTTTCGCCGCCGCCTGCGAGACGTAGTCCTTGAGACCCGCGAGCCTGCTCTCGACGCTCTTCAGCGCGGTTTGCGCGACGTCGCCCGCGCCCTGCTTGACCTGATCGAGGGCGTCCTTGACGTCCTGCCAGACCTGCTTCGCGGCATCGAGCGCCTGCGAGGCGCGCTTGGCTGCTTCGCGCGCCGCCTTCAGCGCCCAGGCCGCGGCGTTCTGGATGTTCTGCGCGATCTGCTGCGCTTTCTGCGCCGCCTGCTGGACGGCCTGGGCGAACCTGGCGAGGTTCTTGACCGGCGATGAGCCCTTCTTGATGGTGTACCGCTTGCCGCGGAACTCCGTCGCATAGCCGGTGTCGACGAAGAAGAGGTGGTCGGTGGAGACGACGTAGTACTGGCCGTCGACGCGCTTGCCGGCCTTCTCCACCTCGACGACCGAGCCGGCGCGGATGGCAGGATCGCCGGTGACCCGCGCCTCCGCGTGAACGAAGGTGCCGGCGCGCCGGTTGTACTCGGCCTTCGCCACCGCCTCGAGCAGGCTCTTCTCGCCGGTGGCGACGGTCAGCACCTCTTCGATGTCGCCGTACATCTGCTTGACGAGCTGCGCGCCGGTGACGGTGCCGCCCTGCTTGCCGTACTCGTCGCCGCTCTTTCCGGCGTCGGTCATCTCCTTGGCCTGCTTGGGATCCCACCCGGAGGTGGTGATCTTCGAGACCTGGTCGAAGGTGTTCACCTCCTGCACGAGGCGGCCGATGTTCTCCCGCCACACCAGCTTCGCCGCGGGCGGATCGCCGAGCTTGGGCTTCTTGAAGAGCAGCTTCCGGTCGTCGACGTAGACACGGAAGCCGGCCAGCGCCGCCCGCTGCATGAGGAAGTCGTAGTCCGAGAGGTTGTTCTGGATGACGAAGTCGTGGACCACCACGCTGTCGTCCACGTCGGCGGACAGGCCGTAACGCTGCGCGATCTGCGTGGCGAGATCGCTGTCCTTCACGTTCTTGTAGGTCTTGGTGACGGTGCCTCGATCGAAGGCGTGTCCCTTGTCGATCCCGGCGACCACGAGGCGGCTCGGGCCGTCGGGCGTGACCACCATCTCCAGATTCGAGACCTCGCCCTTGCACACGCTCTTGAGCTGGCCGAGATAGCCGAGCTTGATCTCGACGGCGGTGCCTGGCTTGAACTTTTGCTGCTTCGTCCACTTGCGGCCGACGTCCGAGAGATGGACCCAGAACCGGCTCGACTTGTCCATGTCGTCGGTGACGCGGATGCCGAGGACCGACCCCTTCAGCTCCGGATCCGCTGCCTGGCCGTCGATGACGAGCTGGAAATCCGGGACGAAGCGCTTGTCGTCGGCCAAGGGCGGAAGCTCCGCGCGCGCTCGTCAACCGGGCAGACGAGGGACTGCCGTAGTTTCCAGCAAGCGAGCCCAGGTAGTCAAGAGGAGCAGTTTTCCATCCAGGGTTCGCCGAGGTAGGATGACGCCCGCATGGCCGAGGACTTCAAGAGCGCCCTTCCGGACGCCCCCAGGCTTCCTGAGCGGGCGGCGATCTACATCGCGCCGGATGGCAACGTGACGTTCGGGGCGCTGTTCGAGGGACTCGTGCCGGTCGCACAGGCGATCGCGGCGAATTCACTCACTATAAAGGAAGGGAACCGCCGCCCCTGCCTTGCTCCGAGCGCATCGCCCGACGCCGACGCGGACCGGGAACGCTAGATGCTCCGCGCGCTGCTCGCGGCAGTGCGCCGGTTTTTCTCGCGCCGCCGCGCGCGCCGCCTCCTCGCGCAGCAACTGCCGCGTGGCGTCTCCGAGGCGCGGCTGGCGCTGCCGGCGCCCGCGCGCGAGCCGCCGCCGGGCGAGTACTGGACGCTGCCGCTCGTCGGACATCGCCCATCGCGCCTGCTGCGCCTCTCCGCCCTGCCGCCGCCGCCGGCGCATCTGGACGTAGTGCAGCCCCGGAAGCTGCGCCTCGACGACGATCTGCGGCTGCCGCCGGAAATCGATCCGCCAGCCGTCCCGAGTGCACCGGAGCGGCCGCTGCCCGTCCGCCCGCGGACGCCGCTTGCGCGCGCTCCGTTGCACCGGCTCAAGCCGCGCAATTTCCGCCTCGACCTGCAAGCGACCGCCCACGGTGGGATCGTTCCGGAGACCGGGGATCCGAGCTATCGCTGGATCTCGCCGGAATTCCGCCGCCGCTATCTCGAGCTGCCGTGGATGGCGCGGGATCGCATCCGCTTCCTCGGGCCCATGCACGCCGAGTGGTTCCTGATGTGGTGGGACCAGACTATGGTGGAAAGCCTCGGGCCAGGCGAGCCGGAGCCCTGGGAACGGCCCGAGGAGGTGGACTGGGCGATGGACGTCTGCAAGGAGCAGATGCTCATCCGCCGCGACGTGGTGAAGGACGAGGAAGCGCCAGCCGCGCAGCAGCTGGCAGCCGAAGAGATGGAGCACCCGCTCGTCGCCTGGGATCCGGTGCCGCTGCCGGAGCTCGTGCCGCAAAAGGAATGGGCCGAGATCGCCGATCCGCAGGCACTCGCGCCGGCGCCGCCTCTGCAGCGGAGATCGCGCGAGGCCTATCTGCAGTGGCGCACGCTGATGGATGCCTTGGACGAGGCGTGAGGGGTAGTCTCAGCGGCGCTGCTGCGGCTGGTATGTCCCCGCCTCGGAGCGGAAGGCGATCGCCAAGCGGTTCCAGCCGTTGATCGCCACGGCGATCAACGCCAGCTCGACCAGCTCCTTCTCGCTGAACTGGCGCTTCGCGCGCTCGTACACGTCGTCGGAAACGTGGCCGTCCGTAATCTGCGTCAGCGCTTCCGTCCACTCGAGCGCCGCCCGCTCGCGGTCCGAGTAATAGGGCGCCTCGCGCCAGGCATCCAGGCCATACAGCCGTTGCTCGGTCTCACCTTCCGCCCGGGCGTCCTTGGAGTGCATGTCCAGGCAGTATGCACAGCCGTTGATCTGCGATGCGCGCATCTTCAGGAGATGGACGAGCTTCGGCTCGATGCCGCTCTCGTGGATGAACTTCTCCAGGCCGAGCATGGAGCGATACGCAGCGGGTGAGACTGCACCGATGTCGAGACGTGGCTTCATGGGGTTCCTCTCGCGGCTGAATGCAGAGGAGATTCCTGCCCGACGGCATCGATTCGCGACTCACTGCAGCTTTCCCTCGCGCTCCAGCCGCCAGATGTCTTCCTGGCTGACCGTCTGCTGATTCAGGATCGTCATCGCGCGGCGGATCTTCTGCACCATGGCCGGATCCTGGATGGGGATGCTGTTCTCGCGCGTCGGTGCCGGCGGCGGCCGGAGCAGCGTCAGCTCCCCCCGGGCCTGCGTGCCGTCGGCGACGCCCTGAACGGCGAAGGTGACCGCGTACACCGCCGCATTGGAGCCGAAGTCGTATTCCAGCGACTCGTCCACGAAAGCGGCTGGGCGGATCTCAGTGTGCCGCAGAAGCCGGGTGTGATCGAGGGCGACGGTAGTGGGCGGGGAGGGAGCGCTGCCGTCGGTCGCCGGAAGGAAGAACGTCGAGAGAGTCATGCCCGTGATCTGCACGGGAACATCCTCCGCGTGCCAGAGGTGGAACTTCTGCCGCACGACGCCGTCAGGACCGATCTCGGGGAAGCGCGGAACAGGGACGGCGAAGAGCGTCGCCACTCCGCGCAGGCGCGTGGCAAAGGCGATGTTGCGGATGTGGAGCGGGAATCTCCCTTCGACAGTCTCGCCGGAACCAGTGGCCGCCTTCACCTTCACGAGGAGATCGCTGAACGCGGTCCGCTGCGGCAATGCGGAGTAGTCGTGGATCGCGACCGGTCCGGGCGTCACGTCCGCCTCGCCGTCGCCGAACGACCACTCGTACCAGGCCGGCGAAAACGGTGCGCCCTCCAGCGTCTGCACGGTCGCGGTGAATTCGCGCTCGCTGACGGAGTTGGGCAGCATCCGCATGGTAACGACCAAGATCCGCGCCGGCCGGCAGCTCTTCACCCTGTAGCGCGGCAGCTCGATGCGGCTGGCGACGTTGTCCTTGCTGAATGCGACGGCGTACTGGGCGGGCGCGCTCCCGTCGCGGCCCAGGTAGGCCCGGACGGGCACCTGCGACCCCGCTTCGCCGGCGACGGTGTAGTGCAGGAAAGAGTCGTTGCCGTCGGTGGTGTGCGCGCGGACCGTCGCCAGGTTTTCTTCGCCTTCGCAGACTTCGTCCTTCTCGAGGCGCACCAGGTCGAACACCGGCGGCGCCACGGCAAGAGTGGCGGCAGGGGCTGTTGGTGGCGCCGGCCGACGGGCGGACTGCGGCGGTTCCGGCGGTTGCGCCGGTGTCAGCGCGGCGATGGCTACGCCCTGCACGGATTCTTCGCGGCGCCGCGACAGGAGCAGCAGTGCCACGAGCGCGATCGCGGCTGCAAAGGCGAGCAGCGCCTTGTGCTTCCTCCGCATCCCTCAGTACCAGCAGCCGTACTGCGCGCCCGGCGCGTTCCAGGCGATCGGATGATAGCCCTGGTCGTACGACCACACCGACGTGCCGACGCCGTGGGGAGGGAGGCCGGCGAGCCGATCGGGGCTGATGGACGTTGCTGTCGCGTTCGGATCGTCCCGGACGCCGTGCCAGATGTTGTTGTCGTTGGTGGCGCAGGCGTTCGCCGCCATGCAGTTCGTCACCTGGTCGCCGGCGTTTTCGCAGACGTTGTAGAAGGGGCAGGACACGGACCGCAGCAGGCCTGCCCAGAATCCGACTCCCGAATTGCACGCGTTCTGGACGGCGTTGAAGAGCGCGTTCGCGGCGTTGGCGATCCGCACGTGATCGTAGGTATAGGCGGACACGTGGACTGAAGCGCCCTGCAGATGCGCCCAGGAGAGGAAGGTCGAACAGACCATTCCGTTGTTCGCCGAATTGCTCGAGAGCTCGTTCGTCTGCTCGATGTTCCGGTACTGGTAGAGCGAGTAGCTGATCGGGGACCCGTTCCGCAGCTTGCGCGGCAGCCAGACCACTCCGTCGGACTGGGATTGCGCCGCGATCTCCGGCGCCGTGGAGATCCAGTTCGCGACCGCGGCAGTCGTCCCGGCATCGCCCCACTGGTACACGGGAGTGATCTCCTCACCCTGCAGATCCGCATACGCGCCGCCGAGGTTGATCTGCTCCACGCCCGGGTATCCGTACTGGAGCTGGTTTGCATCGAGCGGCCGCGAGCAGACCGTCGGCCAGCTGCTCTGCGCCGGCGTCTTCATCTCCGCGTGGACGATGCCGCTGGTCCCGAGCGAGAGCATGCTGTGCGTGTAGTACTCGCCGATGGCGACGATCACCGGCCGGATCGGCCCGCCGTTGCTGCGGCTCAGCACCACCGAGCCGTAGGGCGCATTCCAGACGGCGGGCACGTAGCCGCAACCTCCGCTGAACGAGGCTCGCTGGCCGGGGAAGGCGAACGCTCCCGAGTTGGCGAGCAGCGGGTTTGTTCCCCCTACCGGGGAGAGCCCGTGCACGTAGATCTTCTGGCCTCCGAGCCACATCATCTCGGCCGGCCCGAAAGGCACTGGAATGGAGTAGCGATATGCTCCGGAGGTGACTCCGCAGGCGTTCAGCACGGCTTGCTCGCTCTCGAGATTCGCATTGGAGGCGATGAGGAACGAGCCGATCCCCGCGGATCCGCCGACGTAGACGTGCACGCCCACCGATTGGGCGATGCCCCGCGCGCACGACCAGCCGGTGAGCACCACCTGGTTGCCGTCCCACCGCGCGCCGTCGATGAAACCGCGGATCACGTTGTCGGGATAGCTGAACATCCCGGGGTTGCCGATCACGACGGTCAGCCACGGCCAGAAGTTCGACGTCGCCTTGACCTGGATCACCTGACCGACGACGGATTCTTCCTTGATCGCGGGGACCGGGATGTTGAACCGGAGGTTCGTCGCGCCCGGCGCGCGGCAGGCGTTGGCCACCGCAGGCTCGCTCCACGCATTTGCCATCGTCGATGCCAGCACCTGCCCCGAGCGGGGGTCCGTCGCCGCGACCCAGACGGATCGCGCAGAGCCGGGATCGCACGCCCAGCCGACGACGACGAATTGCCCGTTCGACCAATATCCGCCGTCGACCCAGCCCATCGGCACCGCGTGTCCGGCGCGTGCGTAGAGCATGGCAGCGGCGAGACTTCCGAGGGCAATTCCTCGCGCCAGCACCGAGCGGACTCGCATGACCCCTCCGCCCCCCCGTGGTCGTCAGGCGAATCGAGGCTGATCTTCGGGCGGATCGGAGTCAACGGCGCGCGGCGCGCGAGGTTCAATCCTCGGCTTCGTCGTCGGACGCCGCGATGGCCGACTCGAACTTGAACTCCGTCAATCCCAGCGTGATCACGTCGCCGTTGCGGAGGAAACGGCGGGGCGTCTTCTTGCCGTTCACCAGGACGCCGTTCTTCGAATTCAGATCGACGATCTCGAACTTGTTCCCGTCGATGGAGACGCCGGCGTGCTTGGCCGAGACGGCGCCGTCGAGGATGCGGATGCTGTTCTCCGGGCCGCTGCCGAGGGAGACGATCTTCCCGACCAGCGGCCAGGTCTTCCCCTTGGGTCCCGCTCCCTTCTGCATGATCAGGCGCGCCTTGGCGGACTTGAGGCAGAAGAGGCAGACCTCCCACTCCGGCATCTGCGCGCGCTTGCAGACCGGGCAGAACCGCGTCGGCGGCGGCTTCGGCCGCGTGAAGAGGTAGATCGCGAGCCCGCCGATCACGACGAGCAGGATCACCGCGGTGATGATCCCGATCTTCAGCCAGTCGACGAAGTCCGGGGTCCGCACCAGGATGGAGGACTTGAGGGAGGTGCTGCTCCCCTCGTTCTCCATCGCGATCTCGATCTTGTGGTCCTTGCCATCGTGATCGAGGCGCGTCTTCCACTGGATGACGTACATCTTGTTGATGTAGTCCTTGATCACCGTCAGGGACTTGTTGACGTCATCGACGTTGGGCGCCGGCCGGTAGGTCCCTCCCGTGCGGCGGGCAATCATGTCCAGATTGGCCAGCGATTCCTGATCCAGCTCGGAATGGGCAACGGCATGGACGGGGATCCGCCGCTTGCCGGCGTCGCTGATCACTTTCTCCACGTCGGTGGCGCTGCCGTTGTCGCGGCCGTCCGAGATGACGATGATCGCCTTCGCCGCCGGCAGCAGCGTCTGGGCGCCGCCCTTGCCGGGCGAGGCGGCCGCCGCGTAGAGCTGGATGGCCTGCGCCAGGCCGTCGTAGAGGAGGAAGGAGCGGCCGGTGAAGGTGATCTTCGCCGCTTTGCCCGCCACCTCTCCCTTCTCTTCGGAGAACGGCGCGACGATCTCGGCGGCCTCCCCGTAGTCGACCACCGCGACCTGATCCTTTTCGCCCAGGCCGTTGACGAACGCGGCCACCGCCTTCTTGATGTCGTCCTGGATGCCCAGCATCGCCCCGGAGGCCTGGATGACGATGACGATGGAAGCGCCGGTCTGCGCCGCTTCCAGCGACTCGACGCGCTCCACCTTCGAGCTGTCGCTGTTGCCGCTCTCGTAGACGCGGAAGAGGTCCTGCGAGAGACCCTGGATGGGCGAACCCGACGCGCCGATCACGTTTACGTAGGCCCGGACATGCGGCCACCGGTTCTGGGTCGCCTGGACCTGTTGAATGGAGAGCTGCGCGCCGGCGCCCAGCGCGGCCACGGGCGCAAGGAGCGCCGCGAAGCTTGTCCACAGATGCGTCTTCACGTCGATCCTTACTCGCGCTTCTCGCGCAGTGCGCGACACTTGAACTCGAACTCGATGTCTCCGAGCTTGATGATGTCGTTGTCGATCAGGTCGTGCTTCTGCACCTTCTCGTCGTTGACGAAGGTGCCGTTCGAGCTGTCGAGATCGGCGATCTGGAATTCTCCGCCCTCGTACCGGATGGTGGCGTGCTTGCGGGAGATCTTCTTGTCGGTGAGCACGATGTCGCAGTCGGCCGCCGTCCCCAGCACGTTCTTTCCCACCCGCAGGCGGAAGTCCTCGCCCTTGTGCTGGCCGTTGAGCGCGACGATCCAGCCGCACACCTCGCGGCTCTTGTCCTGGGATCCCCGGCCCTTCTCGCCGCCGATCTCCTGGATGTTGAGCATGGCCGTGCCCTGGCCGGCGGACGGCATCGGGATGGCGGAGACGCCGCCGCCAGCCGCCATCATCGCCTGTTGCATCTCCAGGCAATACGGGCAGGTGTCCCAGCTCGGGTGCATCACGTGGCCGTTCGGGCAGATCTTGCCCTGCTGCTTGTCCTTCTTCAGGAACGGCAGGATGCGATCGACGATGGCGAGAAACGACACGAAGGGTCTCCCTTACGCGGGTTGGTAGAACCAGAGCTGGAACATGTTGATGTCGCGCTCGGCGGAGACCGCCTTCGCGGACATCTCCAGCGAGTCGTTGGTGACGAACGTCCCCGGCACCAGGAAGTAGTGGTTGCGCCAGCGGTGCTTGCGGTCGGCCTCGGTCACCTTCCACTGGCCCACCTTCTTGCCGTCGATGCTGATGTCGCAGATCTGCTCGCCGAGGATGGCGTCGAAACGCTTGATGACGATCAGGTCCTTGCCGGGCTTGAGGTTCTGCACCTGCCACTTCGCCTCGCCGCCGATGTAGGCGACGCCGGAATCGGAGACCGTCTCCTTGTCCGGATAGGTGAAGGTCTGGCGGCTCTTCCACATGTCCTTCTGCCCTTCGATGCGGAACTTGTGCGCCTTCTCCGACTCGTCGTTGACGAGCTGGAGGTGATCGACGCGCACGAAGTTGGAGCCGTCGATGTTGAGCTCCTCGGGAAAGTCCTTCGAGCGGATGACCACGTCCTTCCAGGTGATCTGCTCCCCCTTTGCTTCCTTCCTGGCCGAAGGCTGCAGCTTCTCCTTCACCACCGGCGTCAGCGTCTGGTTGGACGCGCTGAGGAAACGCGCGATCCCCATGCAGCCGTCGGCGTCCCGCGGACGGTCGCGCACGACCTTGGTCAGAGCCTCCAGCGACTTCTTGTATTCGGCGAATCCCTTGCGGGCGGCGATCTGCGGGAAGTCCTTTTCGATCGCATCGACCATCTCCCGCTCCAGCTCCACTACGCCGGTGAGCACGTCGGCGAGATTGAACGGCCCGACCGCGTTGGCGCTGTTCAGCATCTCGGCGGCGAGGACGGCGTTGCGCACGTGGTTCGCGGCGGGAACACCCATTCTGCAGAGAAGCTGGCTGAGCGCCGCCTTCTCCGACAGTCCATTCGCAACCTCGACGCGAAGCTGGGGGGAGGCGTGGCTGCCGGCCGTTCCCGCCACGGGCACGAAGCGAAGGTCGATTTCGCCCGGACCCGGCACCCGCGGGTCGAGGGCGTCGCGGATCTCGCGGACGCCTTCCTCGAGGCGGACGCGGCCGAGCTCGATCGACTCGACGCCGTCGGGCTCGCGGGCCATCACCTCGATCTTCACCTTCTCCTCGATCCGGCGGTGACCCTTGAAGCGCGGATTTTCCTTGTAGGCGATGAAGTCGGTGGGCTCCTCGAAGTACTTCATCGCCACGTAGACGGTCTGCGGCAGCTTCAGCTTGTCGGCCTCGATGACCTTCACGGCCGGATCGCGCAGCACGAGCTCGTTGCCCCGGCCGTCGATGCCGTAGCCGGGAGCGACCTCGAACGACAGGTCGCCGCGGCCGCGCGCCTGGACCCTCAGGCCGCCGCTTTCCACTGGAACGACGCCTGGTGTGTGCAGCACGCGGTTGTGCAGGCGCCTTTTTTCCACATGATAGGCTTCCGCCGCGTTCCAGTCTTCGTCGGTGGTGAAGAAGCCCTCGAAGAAGTTGATCCGCTTGAAGTTGGCCTGCTCCGCCATTGCATCCTCCGAACGTGCCGCCCTTCCAGAAAACGTCCGAAGGGCAGGTGATGTCAAACCGCCGCGATCTCAAGACCTGCACAGCCTCAAACAATAGTCGCCAAGCCGCCTTCGGCGCCCGCGACTAGCGGCCCAGCCCGAGCCGTTGAATCTCCTCGTCCTGCGTCGCCGGAACGTCCTCGAGCCCGCCGATCCGCGCATCGACGCCGATGCGTCCCGTCTTGCCGACGTGGAGGAACGGGACGCGCTCGTAGACCGGCTCCGTGCGCTCGAACACGAGAGCGTAATGGGCGTGGGCGGGTTTCTCCGTCTCCACCAGCGCCTGGACGGTGCGCAGCCGTTCGCGGGAGATCTCTTCCTTGCGGTCGGGCAGCTCCACCGTGAAGCATTGGCTGACGAAGACCGGCGGGGAAAGAACGGTGTCCTTGCCGATGGTGCTCGACCGACCGATGACCAGACCCGGATAAGGCCATTCGCCCTCGTGGACCTCCGCGTTCACGTCGGCGAACAGCCGGAGGGCCAGCCTGAGGCCCTCGGCGGTGCCGCGCTTGCGGTACAGCTCCGGGGTCCGCTGGATGATCTCGCGGCGCTTCTCCTCGCTCCATCCTTCGAGGAGCGGCATCGCCAGCCAGGACGCGAGCCAGGGCAGCCATCTGGCGTTGGTGATGCGCGGATCGAACAGCTCGTGGACGAACTCCAGGCTCTCCTCGACGCCGCAAGTCAGGTGCGCGGAGATGAGCAGGAAGCGCTGGAGGAAGTCGGCGTTCTCCTCGTCGGCATCCTGGTAGATGCCCGGGAGGTAATTGATCCATGGACGGGTGGCGATCTCCACCTTGATCACCCGCGACTCCGCCAGGGCGTCTCCCGCCTCCGGGTACTGACGGACGACGCTGAACATCCGCTCCTCGGAGTCGACGAGCTTGAACTCCACGCTGGCCTGCGCGTGCCGGCGGGCCACGCGGCGCGCCTGACCGAGGGGCAGCCCGAGGAGCTCCGGGGCGATGGCGGGCGTATCGACGGTTTGGTCGGCCATGGCCATCTACCCGCGGTCGTAGATCTCGACGCCGATCAACTGCGGCAGCTCGTCGTCGGAGAGCTTGAGCATCTCGACGCGGAGCCGGCGGCTCTCGTCGATGATCACGAGATCGGTGATGCGGTCCACTCCGTCGACGCCCTCGACCACCGGATACAGGTCTGCCTTTCCCACGGCGCGGCCGAAGGGCCATCCCTCGGCCTTCGAGCCGCCGTGGAGCGGATTGAGCAGCCGCTTCACCTTGTCCTTCACGTCGGCCTTCACCCGGTCTGCAGTGGCCCCTGCTTTGAGCGAGATGGTCAGCTCCAGCGAGACCGGCACCAGCTTGGGCTTGCCGACGTTGACGCGCGCGGTGATCAACCGGCGCTTGTCGATGTAGCTCGCCACCCGGTCGATCAGATCGCGCGAAGGCACCGCGCGGGCGTCGCCGTTCTCCCGCTCCGCCTTGGGAACCAGCAAGAGCGAGATGCTGCCGTCGGAGCCCTGAACGCACTTCGCCCGCGCGACGCGGCGGGAAGCCGCCAGCGCGAGCGACTCGTAGTCCTCGGAGGTGATGGCGCGGTCGCGATTCTTGATCGCGTAGGTGCCGCGGCGCTTCGCCTCATCGAGCGTCTCGGCGTCAGCGCCGCCCTGCGCCGGGAAAGGATTGTTGACCCCCTGCACGAAGGCGACGCTCTGCTTCAGCACCGTCAGCGTGTTGGCGCCGACGTTGCCGGCGACGCCGCCGCCGACCCGGTATTCGCACTTGATCGAATCGCGGGCGGTCGGCGGCACCCAGCCCTTTCTGCCGTCGCCGAAGGTGACCTCGCCCTTGATCGGGTCGCAGAGGTAGTGACGCGAGGTCGGCTGGCTGTCGAAGAAGTTCTCGACCTCGTGCCAGCGGACCCAGGTGCCGCCGCCGTCGTCGTCCGCCTGGAGGGCGTCGGGGCCTTCCTCCTGCAGGATCGCCTTGCGGTCGGCAGGCGTCGGCGCATCCGGCTCCAGGACCCAGAGCCGCGGGCCGGCCAGGATCGGGGCGTTGGCCGTCTTCAAGCTCTGATCGATGGACCCGTCGGAGGAGCCGAGGACCTCGACGACGGTGACGCCGTTGAGCGCATCCACGGCGTTGACGAGCACGGCGCGCAAGAGCGGCGGCAGATCGTAGCTGCCGCTCTCCAGCCGGGCGCGGAGCCAATGCGCCTCGGTATCGAAGACGCTGCGCTTCTCGAAGTTCCGCGCAGCGGCGAACGTCAGATAGCCCGAGCGCGTGAATCCGTATGTACGGTCCTCCGGCAAGAGGTCCGCCCAGCGGCCGCCGTCCCAGTACTCCCAGACGACGCGCGGCCCCTTCTGCGCGAGGTCCTCTTCCGCTGCTCCCGGAGCGGGACCGCCGAGCTGCTGGCCGCCGCCGCCCGTGGCCGTGTCGTCGAGCTCGAAATAGAGGTGGATCGTCCGCTGGGGGAGCTGGGCGTCGAATCCCAGGTAGAAGGCCGGCGACTCGTCCTGATCGGGCAGGAACGGCTGGAAGAACACGTAGGCGGTGTTCAGATCGTCGGTATGATCGCGATACTGGAAGTCGTTGTAGCTCATGCAGCGCGCGATCGGCTTCGGCTCGCGAACGTACTTGAACACCAGCGACTTGAGACACGGCGGCCGCAGCGGGCGATCCTCCTTGAACACCCAGTTCTGGCCGACCAGCTCGTACGATCCGGGAGCGCCATAGTTGCCGGCGTTGATGCGGGCGCGGATCCAGAAGTTCTTCTGCCCGCCCACCTCGATCTCCACCATGTCGAAGGGACGATCGAAGCTGATCGCGCCGTTGCGGGTGAAAGCGCCGCTCGAGTCGAGGAAATTGAACTGACCCTGCACCCCCGACACACCCATGGGGGAGGTGCGGCCCAGCTCGGCCCACTTGCGGCCGTTCCAGTACTCGAAGTTGACCACCAGGTCGGGGCTGCCTTCCGGCGTGGGTACGACGGAGGGCTCGACGAGCTGCGCCTCCATGCGGATGCGCGCCTCGGGCGCGGAGAACAGCTCCTTGTGGCCGAGGTAGAGCGCGCAGTCGAACTTCGGTTCCTCGCCGAACGGGTGGAAGCTCTTTCCCTGATCGACGGGCAGGAAGATGTAGTTGCCGATGTTGACGAAGGCGTTTTCGGGCGCCATCCCCTCGCCGAGGATCTCCACCCGCAGCGACACGCTGTCGAGCTGGACCGCGGCGGCGTCCTTGAGAGGTTCGGCGAGCTTGCCGCGCACCCAGTAGGTCTCGACGTCGTTGACGATCTGCTTCTCGATCCCGGGATGGCTGCCGAAGCTCAGACGGCGGGAGTCGCTCTCGGCGCGGTTGACGGTCATGTCGCGCCAGCGCTTGCCGTCGAAGTACTGCCATTCGGTGATGGTGGGGATTCGAGGCCCGGACGAACCCGGCATCGCCTCGAAGAACAGGTCGACGGCGGCCTCTTCGTTGAACGCGCTCAGGCGGTCGTCGCCCAGATAGAGGAAGCGCTCCACCTCCAGCACGCCGGCGAAGAGCGGCTCGCGCGCCTCCCCCGAGGCGAGCGCTTCCGTATGATCCGCCACCGTTGCCCGATGGCTGCTCGCCGCGCGCACCACGTGCACCGGCAGCAAAGTGATGTCCCGCAACGTCTCGAACGTGACCGGTTCAGCTCCCGCGGCCTGCAGCGTCGCGACCTGGGTCCCCTTCTTCACCACCAGCTCGCCGTCCGCGCCCTCGCTGGGCGTGAGCTCGAGCACCACCCGGGCGGGCTCGGGCGGCTTGAGGCGGACGCCGATCAGATCGAGGAAGGTGAGGAAGTTCTTCTCCGGCACCTTGTTGAGCCGGTAGAGGACCATCTCCGTCATCCAGGCATACAACTCCAGCAGGGTGACGCCGGGATCCGACGAGTTGTGGTTCGTCCACTCCGGGCAGTAGCGCGGGATCAGGCGCACCGCCTCGTCCACGATCTGCTTCCACGAGCGGTCGTCGAGGTTCGGAACCGGCAGGGACATGGATGAAGCTCCGAAGAAGCGTGACTCAGCTGCCCGTCAGGTAGAACGGGAAGACCAGGTTGTGGATGCTGTTGGTGGCGCGGATCTCGTAGCGCACGTCGACGAGGATCCGTTCCGCGCTGTCGGGGTCGGGGAGCGCCTCGACCTGGATGTTGCGGATGCGGAACTCGTGCTTGGCGAGCGCCTCCTCCACGTGATGGCCGACCAGCGTCTGCGTCGCGGTGTTGTTGGGCGCGAAGACGAAGTCGTGGATGCGGCAGCCCCATTCGGGCCGCATCTGCCGTTCGCCGAGGGCGGTGCCGATGATGATCCGCACCGACTCCTCGATGTTGGCCTCATACCGGCTGAGCTGGATGGCGCCGCTCGGGCCCACCGAGACGGGGAACTTGAAGCCGACGCCGAGGAAGTTGCTCATAGGTTCCCGATGCCAGAGCCCGGCTATGCGGTGGCGATTCCGACCTCCACTACGCGTTTGCAGTTGGGGCAGGCCACGACGGTGCGGCCTTGCCGTTCCTCGACCTGGAGGCCGTCGCGGCTGTTGCACTCGGGGCACAGAAGCCCGGTGGTCCGGCCGGCATTGACCGCCTCGATGATCTCGTACCAGACCGATTCGAGTGCGGCCAGGCGATCTTCGGCCTGCTCGTCCATGTCCCTGAAAGCCCCCTCTTCGACGCACCGGAGCATCTCAGCTTGACGCTGAAGGGTGAGGAAACATGCTCTCGGGAGGCCGACCCATACCTCGCCCGGAGGGGTCCGATCAACCCCCTGCCCGGCCGCTGCTGGACGCAGGAAAGGCTTTGCGGCTGCGCTTTGGCCCGTACTATCGCGGCGAAGGCGCCGACTGCGACTCGGGAATTTCCACCCGGCGCGCCCGGCGGGCAGCCGGCGTCGCAGAGTCGTCGGCGAAGAAAAGGAACAAGAGGCCGACGATGAGCGCGACTGCCGCCAAGGTGCCGACGCCGAGCGCGATCCACATTCCCCGGCTGCTGCGCGCCTGAAGAAGCTCGGCGTGCTTGTCATTGCGGGTGCGCGTGCGGACGATGGCCTTCTTCGCCTCATCGAGCTTGGCCTGGGCTCGTCGCTGCGCCTCCTCCGACTCCTCCGCCGTCATGATGTTCGTCGACGCCTGCTTTCCGGAAGCCGGCGCGCGTCTGGCGGGCGCCCGCGCGGGAGCGCCGCCGGGAAGCTGCGTCCGGCCACCGGCGTCGACCGGGGTCAGCTCTTCGGTCCTCTCCGCGTCGGGATCTACCGCCCGGGAAGCCAGCCGGCGTGGCGGAGGCGGCAGAGCCTGACCGGGCTTCAGCACCGCGGTGCCGCCGGGAAGGTCGTCTGCCGCCGGAGGTCTGGCGCCACCCGTGTCGACGAGCGTATCGCCGGCTCCATCGGGACGCACCGGTGGGCGGCCAGTCTTCGCCGCCGCCCCCGGTTTGGAAGGCGGCGTCTTGGCGCGGGCTCCCGCCCCGGGCAGGAGCTGCGTGCCACCGCCTTCGGCGGACAGGTCGGGCACCGTTACCACCGAGGCGGAAGGCGGCGTCGCCCGCGGAGGCGTCCGCCTCGGGCCGCCGGCCCCGAGCCGCGCCCGGTCGCTGTCGAAGAGGAGCTTCTGCTCCTCCTCGAGTTGGGCGCGAAAGAGGCGGCTGATGAAGGGTCCCAGCCGTTCCGCGGGCCGCGGCAGCACGATTCGGCGCAGATCATCCTGCATCTCACCCGCGTCGGAATAGCGGCGGTCCCGATCCTTGGCGAGCGCCTTGGCGATGATCGGGTCGAAGGGGGCGTAGCTCGGGTCGTACTCGCTGGGAGGCGGCGGCTCGTAGCGCTGGATGGCCTCCAGCGTGAGGACGATGTTGTTCTTGTGGAAGGGATTGATGCCCGTCAGCATCTCGTAGAGCGAGATCCCGATGGCGAAGAGATCGGAGCGCTTGTCGAGCTTCTTCGCCAGCGACTGCTCCGGGCTCATGTAGACGAACTTGCCCTTGATCATTCCCGCTTCGGTTTTCACCGTGCTGAGCTCCGACTTGGCGATGCCGAAGTCGATGATCTTCAGGTCTCCGCCGTAGGAGATGAGGACGTTCTGCGGGTTCAGGTCGCGGTGGACCAGGTTCAGCGAGCGCCCCGCCATGTCGGTCAGGTTGTGCGCGTAGGAAGCGCCGTCACAGATCTGCTCGGCGAGGGTGCGGCACAGCTCGGCGGGAATCTTCTCCCTCCGCCGCACCGTGGTGTCGATCAGGTCGCGCAGCGATTTCCCCTGCACGTATTCCATGGCGATGAAATACGAGCTGTCCTGCTCGCCCAGCTCGAAGACCTGGACGATGTTGCGGTGGTTCATCTGCGCAGCCAGCCGCGCCTCGCCCAGGAATGCCTCGACGAATTCCTTGCTCTCGGTGAGATGGGAGAGAATCTTCTTCACCACCAGCATCTTCTGGAAACCGGCAGGACCCTGCTGCTTGGCGAGATACACCTCGCCCATTCCGCCGGCGGCGAGCTTTTTCAGCAGGAAATACTTGCCGAAGTAGGTTCCGACGTCGCTCGATGCGGCTGCTTCGGGCATGAAGGAAATCCGGGTTCCTGGAAGAGCGAAGAGGGAAAACGTAGCGTGCGCTCTGAGGACGGGTCAAGGACGCCGCGTTGACGCGACCCGCGAGCGTTGGCTAACGTCGGCGGGTCCTGCGTCTACATTCCGCGCGAAGGAAGCCGTTCCCATGGCATTGCTGCGCATCCTGAACGGGTCCCTGGAAAGCCAGGAGATCGAGCTGAGTCCCGACCCGATGACCATCGGACGGGCCTCGGCTTGCAACATCCGGATTGCCGACGCCGGGGTGTCGTCGAAACACGCGAAGATCTGGTGCGAGGACGGCCAGTATTTCCTGATGGATCTCGGATCGACCAACGGCACCTTCGTCAACGACCGCGACGTCGACCGCGAGCGCCTCAAGGACGGCGACCTCATCACCTTCGGCATGACGCGGGCCTCTTTCGTGGGCGACGTTCCCAAGGTGCGGATCAACCCGGCCCGCCCGCAGCGAGCGGCGGCGGCGCCCGAAGGCATCGTCACCGACGAGCCGCGGCAGGGCGCCTCGCCATTCCGGCCCGAAGTGAAGACTTCGGACGAGGTGGAGATCGCCACCCTTCGCGGCAAGGTCGCGTTCTTCGAGGAGGAGAACCGCAAGCTCAAGGCGCTGGTGAAGCAGGTGCAGGAGCAGGTGGCGCACGAGGCCGCGGCGTCTGCCCGCGCCGACGCGGAAAAGATTCGCAGCCTGCTCAAGCAGCGCGACGAGGAGCTGAAGGGCCTGCGCAAGCAGCTCGACGAGAAGGAGACGTACTACTCGCCGGCCGAGCTGGAGCGGGAGCGCAAGCGGATGGAGGCGGCCATCGAGGCCGACCGGCGCCGGGAGACCGAGACGCTTCTGCGGCAGATCAAGGAGCTGGAACACCGGGTGGCGATCCGCGGGGCCGAGAGCGACACCGTCGCGCGGCAGTTGAAGGAAAAGGACGATCTGATCGGGATGCTCTCCGAGCGCGAGGACGAGCTGCAGAAGGAGATCAAGTCGCGCGAGGAGAAGGCCGCCAAGGCGCACGAGGAAGTGAACGCCGCGAAGGAGCAGCTGAATGCGGCGGCCGGCAAGGAAAAGGAGCTGAACGACAAGCTCAAGCAGAAGAACGTCCAGCTCGCGCAGCTGGGAAAGGAGCGTGGCGAGCTGGTCCAGGAGCTCGCCAAGGCGCGCCAGATCATCGCCAAGGTGGGAGGCGCGGAAGAGGCCGCCGCGGCGGTCGAGGAGCAGCATCGAGCGACCCAGGAGATGCAGGAGAGGATTGCCCAGCTCGAGACCGAGGTGGCCAAGGCGCGCGACGCGGCCAGCGTGATCGGGGGCAAGCTCGACACCAGCGAGGCCATCGCCGCGGACCTGCGCAAGCAGATCGCGGAGGCGGAAACGCAGGTCACCGAGGCGCTCGACGCGCGCATGAAGGTCGAAGGCCAGCTTTCGGAGCTGTTGCGCAAGTCCGGCGACCGCGACCAGCACGAGAAGCAGCTGGCGATGCTCAAGGCGGACCGCGACGCCCGGGCCTCCGAGGCCAGGTCGGCGGCGGAAGCGCGAGACGCCGCCGAGCAGCAGCTGACGAAGATCCGTGGCACCTACGACGACATCGTGCACGAGCGTGACGAGCTGAAGGCAAAGGTGGAATCGCTCGAGTCCGACATGCGGGTGGCGGCGACCGGGAGCCAGGTGCGCGGCGACTGGGAGGCGCGCTACAAGAGCGCCGCCGACGAGCTGGACGACCTGAAGAAGCTGGTCTCGCGGATGCGCGTCGAGCTGCAGCAGGCCAGGGAGTCGGCCGCGCGCGGCGGAGAGGGAGCGGCTACCGTCGACGAGGGCCTGCTCAGGCTCGCGGGCGCCCGCGCCGAGCTGCACGAGACGATGGTCGGTCAGATGCTCGAGGGCGTGAACAACGCGGTCTCGCTGCTGCGGCGCAACTCGGAGCTTCTCAAGGGCTACGTCGAGGACTGCGGTCTGCTCGCGAACGCCGTGCGCAAGATCGACTACACCCGGCTGGAGCGGGAGCAGCAGCAGATGCTGGTCGAGCTCGTGGACCAGACGCAGCCCGACGTGATCGTCAAGAACATGCAGGGCATCTGCGAGGAGAACGCCGAGAGCATCGGCAAGGCGAAGAAGCTGATCCTCGACTACTCGGACGCGTTCAGGAAGGAGGACGCGGCCGTCGAGGTGGAAGCGGCGCTGGCCAAGGCGCAGGGCCTCCTGCATGCGACGGATCCGAATGCGGACGTGCCGGTGAAGATCGAGGCGGTGCTGCCGGCGGTCGATGCGAGCAAGGAGGAGTCGGTCCTGTTCTGCTTCGCGCTGTTGCGGGAAGCGAAGTTCCTGGCGCCGGAGGAAGGCGGCCCCGCCGCCGTCAACGTGAACACGGACGGCCTGACGGTGACGTTCACCGTCAGTCCCGTCGACGCAAAGGCCAAGGAGCGTTACCGCGACCCTCCGGACGCACAGTCGCGCCTGGTCCAGGAATTTGCGCGCAAGCGCTGCGGCGGGAAAATCGAGCTGAAGGAGGAGGAGGGCCGACGCGCCCTGCTCGTCACCCTGAAGGCGAAGATCTGAGCATGAAGCTGAGAGCGGTTGCGCTGGGCTGCCTGATGGCGGCATGCGGAGGCGCGCGCGGGCCGCTGCCTGCGTACTTCACCGCGGTCCAGGCGGGACATCCTTCGTATCCGGACGCGCGCTTCATCACCGGGGTGGGGCTGTCGTCGGCGAGCGCGGCCGACGCCGACACGCGGGCGCGGGAGAACGTTGCGCTGCAGATCAGCACCCGGCTGGAGAGCGAGACCAGCTCGTTCCAGCGATTCACCACCCAGACGGGGACCAGCGAGACGGTGACGAGCCGGGTCTCGGTGCGCACCAGCTTCGACCGAGCCGAGCTGATCCGGGTCGTCGAGCGCGCCGAGCAGGAGGGTGTCTTCTACGCGTATGCGGTGCT
>VBKI01000088.1 GCA_005879535.1 Deltaproteobacteria bacterium
GCGACGGCACCAACTGCGAGAACCTCCCCGAGACCCACGGCTTCCTCAAGAAGCTCCGCGCCCACGTCGACGAGCGGTTCAAGAACCGCCTGCTCCTCGCGGAGGCGAACCAGTGGCCCGAGGAAGCCGCCGCCTACTACGGCGACGGCGACGAGTGCCACATGAACTTCCACTTTCCGATCATGCCGCGGATCTTCATGTCCATCCACATGGAGGACCGGCTGCCGATCGCGGACATCCTCGCGCAGACGCCGCAGATCCCCGCCAACTGCCAGTGGGCGCTCTTCCTGCGCAACCACGACGAGCTGACGCTGGAGATGGTGACGGACGAGGAGCGCGACTACATGTACCGCGCCTTCGCCCACGAGCCGACGATGCGGATCAACCTCGGCATCCGCCGGCGCCTCGCGCCGCTGGTCGGCAATGACCGGCGACAGGTCGAGCTGATGAATGCGCTGCTCATGTGCCTGCCCGGCACGCCGGTGCTCTACTACGGCGACGAGATCGGGATGGGAGACAACGTCTTTCTCGGCGACCGCAACGGCGTGCGGACGCCGATGCAGTGGAGTCCCGACCGCAATGCCGGGTTCAGCCGGGCCAACCCCCAGCGGCTGATCCTGCCGATCATCATCGACCCCGAGTACCACTACGAGTCGCTGAACGTGGAGGCCCAGCAAGGCAACCCCAACTCGCTTCTTTGGTGGACGAAGCGGCTGATCGCGTTGCGCAAACGCTTCCAGGCTTTCGGGCGCGGCAGCATCGAGTTCCTCTCCCCCGAGAACCCCAAGGTCCTCGCCTTCATCCGCCACTTCGAGGAAGAAACGGTCCTGGTGGTGGCGAACCTCTCGCGCTTCACCCAGTACGTCGAGCTCGACCTCCGCCACTTCAAGGGTCGCGTCCCCATCGAGCTGATCGGCAAGACGCGCTTTCCGCCCATCGGGGAGCTGCCCTATCTGCTCACGCTGGGTGAGCACGCCTTCTACTGGTTCTCGGTCGAGGAGCCGCGAACAGCGGCCATGGACGCGCGCGAGGCGTCGTACCATCCGCCGGCGTTGGAGGTGGCGAGCGGCTGGGAAGGAACGTTCACCGGCGGTGAGCGATCCGCGCTGGAGATGGTCCTGCCGGGCTGGCTGGAGGGACGCCGCTGGTTCCGCGGCCGCCACAAGGACATCTCGCAGGCGCGGATCGCCGACGTCATCGCGCTGGATTCGATCCGCCTGGCGTTGGTGCAGGTCGAGTTCAGCCACGGCGAGCCGGAGCAATACGTCCTGCCGCTGGCCCTCGAAGCAGGCGAGAAGCCCGCCTCGCCCCAGGCGGTGATCGCCGTGCTCCGGCGCGGCGACGGCACGCAGATCTACCTCGTCGACGCGCTCTTCGACTCCGCCTCCGCGAGCGCGCTGCTCGACGCCATCCGCACGGGAACCCGCAGCCGCGGCGCCGCCGGTCTCCTGGCGGCGACCGGCCGGCCGGGTCTGCCGCAGGGCGAGGCGCGGCTGTACCGGCAGGAGCATCACGCGGCGTCCGTCCAGTACGGAGACGCCCTGCTGCTCAAGTTCTACCGCCGCCTCGGTGAAGGAATGAGCCCGGAGCTGGAGATCTGCCGCGCCCTCACCGAGCGCGCGCCAAACGCGCCCGTGGCCCCGCTCTGGGGATCGCTGGAGCTCCGTCCGCGCCGGGGCGAGCCGATCACCATCGCGACGCTGCACGGCTGGGTGCAGAATCAGGGCTCCGCCTGGCACTTCTTCCGCGAGGAGCTGCGGCGGTACTTCGAGCGCGTCCTCGCCACCAGCCGCGAGCTGAAGCCGCCGCCGCGACCGGCGGGATCCATGGTCGATCTGGCCGAAGGCGAGGTGCCGCCGGCGGCCAGGGAGATGCTCGGGAGCTCGCTGGCGGCGGCGCGACTCCTCGGCAAGCGGACGGCGGAGCTGCACGCGGCGCTGCTCTCCCCGGACGACGCCGCGTTCTCGCCCGAACCCTACAGCGCTCTCGACCAGCGCTCGGTCTACCAGACCAAGCGCAACCTGACGGGCAAGGTGCTGCGGCAGCTTCGCTCCGCGCGGCTCCAAGGCCGCCCCGCCGAGCTGGCCCAGCAGCTCCTCGCGCGCGAGCGCGATCTCTACGCCAGCTTCGAGCCGCTGTTGCGCGGCCGGCTCACCGCCCAGCGCGGCCGGATCCACGGCGAGTACCATCTCGGCAACGTGCTGTGGACCGGCAAGGACTTCGTGATCGTCGACTTCGGGCAGAATCCGGAGAAGCCGCTGCCGGAACGGCGCCGCAAACGGAGCGGCCTGCGCGACGTCGCCTCGATGCTCCGTTCCTTCGACCTCGCCGCGACGATCGCGCTGCGCGATACCGCGACGGTCCGCGAGAGCGAGCGCGGCGCCGCCGAGCCGTGGGCAAAGCTGTGGTCCACCTGGGCGCCGGCAGCATTCCTCGCCGCGTGGCTCGAGGGAGCGAAGGGCTCGCCCTTCCTGCCACAGACGCGCGAGGAGCTCGAGATGCTGCTCCACACCCACGTCATCGAGAAGGCGCTCGACGAGCTCGGCATCGAGCTGGGGCGCCGCGACGACTGGGCGCTGGCTGCGCTGCGCGCGGTGCTCGAGCTACTGGGCTGAAGCGACGCGCCCGCCGCGGCACGAGATCGTGCCGAGGTTCACCGAAGCGCCGGCGTCGTTCGGAACCGTCAGCGCGAACCTGCAGGTTCCCTCGCGGAACTCCACTTCGGCCGCGTGCGCTCCGGCGCCGAGATTTCCGAACCAGAATTGCCCTTCGGCGCCGAGCGGGCTCTTCAGCCGCGCGTCCAGCGTCAGCTCGCCGAACGCCGGCACCGTGGTTCGCCCGTCCAGCTCCACCCGGATCAGCCCCTTCACGCTGGTCACGCGCTGCACGTCGAAGGACACCAGCGCGCCGCCGCGGGCAGTGGTGGCGACGACCTTCTCGATGGCGCCGATCTGGTAGTCGATGGGAATGTCGGCGTCGCCGATCCGCAGGCGGTTGCCGTAGTAGGGCTGCAAGGCGGGGATGAGGAGGTTTCCGCCGCCGTCGGTCCGGCCGATCTCCTGGTTGTTGAGGAAGCCTCGGACTCCCTCGAGCCCCGGAACCTGGATCAGCGCGAAGCCTTCCTGGACGGGTCGGCTCGCCATCCAGTTGCCGCCCACCAGGACCAGTGAGCCCGCCGCGGTCGCCGTCGCCCCGTCGCCCCCACCGATCCGATCGTAGGAGGCCACATAGCTGCCGTACGGCCCCTGGTATTGGACCTGGCCGAGGCCGGAGGTCGGCTGATCGCGATCGAACGTGGAGCGGAGCTGATAGCCCCAGCCCTCTCCGAGCGGCAGCGACTTCTGCACGCCTGCGGTCGCCGTTCCCGCGTGGCTTCCGGCGCTGCCACCGAGATCTCCGGTGGTGCTGCTCCCGAAGCTGTACATCAAGGTGGCGAATGCGAGCCATTCCGGCCCCACGCCGGGGCTGCGCAAACGCGATACGCTCAGCGAGAGCGAGAGCGTGTTCGAAATGTGGACGTCGCTGCGAACGGTGAGCGCGGACGACAGGCCCGTGTCCCGCATCGAATTGAGCTGTCCTTCGAGGACCACGTTGACGCGCGGGAGCAGGGGCGCGCCGACCGCCCCGCGAAGCTGCAGCAGCGGTCGATCGGCGGCGGCGGGAGTGGCCAGGTTGGAGTAGCCCGGCGTCATGCCCCGCACCGAGGCGCCCACGGAGAGACGGCGCGTGAAGACGGTGTAGGACAGCGCTCCCGCGGCGCCGGTCGTCGCTCCGTCCGCGCTGGCGGCAGCATCCAGGTCGAGCTCTCCCACGGGAAGCGCCAGCGCGAACGTCGGACCGCCGCTCGCCAGGAGCGAGGTCCCATCGCTGCGCTGGAGAGCGGACTCGAAGCGGTACCCGAGGGTGATCTTGTCGCCGATGCCGAAGCGATGCCGCGCCAGCAGCTCGGGAGGACCGTAGTGAAGCGATTCCTCTCCGAATCCGATCCGGCGGAATCCGAGGTGGTAGCCATACTCGCTGATGCCGTCGGCGAGAACGCCCGACGCCGAGTAGTACGGCGAGGCGAATTCCTGCGTGCGCCCGAAGGCGTCGCGCACGACATAGCTGACCTGTCCGACCCCACTGCCCACCGGCAGGTTGCGCACCTCGAACGGACCGGGCGCGATCTGCTGCTGCCGCAGGAGGACGCCATTCATGTACACGTCGAGCGTCGAGGGAGTGAGGATGGCGCCGGACAGCTTCGGCAGCGGCTGGCGGACGAAATAGGGATCCAGCGAGAACTCGCGGGTGACGCTGATGCCACTGAGCTGGGCAGTGCCGCCGAGCTCCGAGGAGAGGCCGATGGCGTCGCCGACCTGCACCCGGCGCATCTCGCCCGGATCGTCGACCAGGAAGTAGGAGAGACCGCGCACGACCGAATGATCGGGGAGCACGGAGAAACCCGTGAAGCCGAGATTCCCGCGGAAGCTGGCGCCGACCTCGCCCGCCCCGCTCAGCGTGCCGTGACCGTCAGCGGTCACCGAATAGTTGAGGAACGCGCTGGTGTCCCTCCAGCAGCCCCGGCTGCGCGACAATCCGGACCGCCAGCGCCTGCGGATCGAAGCGAAACTCGATCTCCGGAGCCAGCGACCGCAGCGAAACGTACTCGCGGCCGTCGTGCAGCTCGCGGGTGCCCCGCAATCCGCGGAGGCCGCCCTTCTCGAGGTCATCCACTGCGACGAGCGCATCGTCAGGGGTTTCTGCTCCCCGCAGATACACGAGCACCGTGTCGCGGGAGACGTCGTTGACGAACAGCTCCAGGTACGCGCGCTGGTCGGATCCGGGCTGCGCGAAAAGCGCCGGGGCGCCGAGCAGAAGCAGCGCCGCGGCGCGCGCGCGCATATCGTTAGGTGTGGCAGGCTCCGCCCGGGGTATCGAGCGGCTCCTGCAACACCTGCTCCTTGTCCGTCTTTACGGACACGACGAGCCGGCGGACCTTCGCACAGGCGTCCTTCGGGACCTCGAGCTCGTACCGCCTGTGGCCACCGGCGAGCACGTACCAACCTTGCGCCTGTTTCTCGAAGAGCTTCTCTCCCCCCTGGGCAAAACCCTCCAGTCGGACGGAATCGACGCGCAAGTGCACGTTGCCGGTGTTCTGCACGTCGACGGCGGCGCCGCCGCCCCCGAGCGACAGCGCGGAGAGCTTGTGGTCCTCGAGGGACTTCACCGGCGCGAGAAAGACGGGAATTCCCACGCGCGTCAGGACCCGCACGGTGGACCGGACCTGCGGCTTCTCAGCCGCGGGCAGCTCCTCGAGGAAGACCCGATACGTCTTCTCGATAGGCCCGAATGGGACCAGGGACCCTACGCGCAGGCTGCGGGTCTCGCCGACCTTGAGCTCGAGGATGATGGGGAAGACGATGATCTCCTCGGTCGGGGCAAGCTTCATCCCCGTCCGCGCGTCCTCGTCCCAGGACATCACCGAGACCTGGTAGCGCTCATCGTCCGGGCCCTCGTTGCGCAGCGTCAACAGCGACTTCGACGCCTCCGGCGTGAGCCACACCTGCACCGGCGAGATGTTGAGCCCCGAAGCGCGCGCGCGCCCGGCTCCGCAGAGGAGACCGAGCGCGAGCGGGATGTACGCCTTGCCGGTCGCGGTCACCTAGAAGTTGACCGTGGCGGTGACGCTGTCGGAGTAGTTGATGGCAACGGGCACGTCCTGGCCCGGGGGAACGATCCCGAAGATGGTGATGGTCTGCGCGTTGATGTTGGGGACGGACGGCGCGAACGTCGAGGTGCCCGAGGTGCCGTCGCCCCAGTAGGCGGGGCTCGCGCTGGTGGCGCCGGGGCCTCCCACGCCGTTCGGCACGAACAGATCATAGGAGAGGAAGTTGCCCGCTGCGGGGGTACCGTTGTTCATCGCACGCTTGCCGGCAAGGTTCTGGCCGAAGTTGAGGTTGGCGAGCGACAGGGAGAGCACCGGCGACGCGCCGCGGGTGCAGGTGAGCGTGAAGGTGGTGTTGCCGGCGAGACCGGTGCTCGCGTTCGCGCTCACCGGGTCGTAACTCCCGAACGCGAGGTCGCCGATGGTGCTCATCACGCACACTGCATCGACGCGCGCGGTGGCGTTGAAGCTCTGGGTGGCGGACCCCGCTGCCCGCGCCGGAGCATTGGCGAAGAGCAGCACGGCGAACACGGCGGCGGTGAGGAGCTTTACAGAGTTCCGGGGCATCTTCGACTCCTTGTTTGCGGGCTTAGAAATTCACCGTGGCGGTGACGGTATCCGTATAGGTGCCGACAGGGACGTCCTGACCGGCGATTGCGGCGCCGTCCATGTTGAAGGTTCGCGCCGCCTTGCTGGGCGGGGCGGAGGGCACGTACGGGGCGGCGGTGGTCCAGGGCGTCGTCGTGCCCGGCCAGTAGATGTCGTACCCGAGGTAGTTTGTCGTCGCGGGTAGCCGCATCGCGCGAGGGCCTGCCGAAGCCTGGCCCGCGTTGAGGCCGTTGTCGAGGCCGATGCTCGGCGCGGACCCCTTGGTGCAGGCGATGGTGACCGTGCCGCCGGTGGCGGCGGCATTCGAGCTGGCGTTAGCCCCGACCGGATCGTAGGTAAAGCTGATTCCGGTGGTGCTGATCGTGCAAAAGGCCACCACCGTGCCCGTCACTGTGAACGGGGTGCTGGCGCTGCCGGCGTTGGCGCCGGGGGCGAAAACCACCAGCGCGAGCAGTGCGGCGAGCGTGTGGCGCGGCAAATGATTGCGGCGAGTCGTCACGGCTTCCCCCTTGGGCTTCGGTAGCCAGATTATGAGCCATGCGTTGCGACGTCAAGAACATGACTATCGAAAATTACAGATAAAACGTAGAGATGAATGGCCCTTTGCAGGGCGTCGTGCGCGTTTTGCACACATTTGCTCCCCGGACCAGATGGTTTTGTAATTTTTGTGGAGCCGGAACTCGGAATGGCGCAGGATCACGCGGGTGATCCGCCGCCTTGCTGCCGCCGCTCTCGCATTCGCGGCCGTCGCTGCGCCCTCGGCTCACGCCGCGCCGACTTGCAAGAACATCGCCGTCACCGCGCTCGCCTTCGGAAACTACGACGTCTACAACGCGGTCCCCGCCGATTCCGCCGGGACGATCAGCTACGACTGCCCGAATCCGCTCACTCCCACAGTGACCATCGATGCCGGCCTGGCGTTCTCGGGCGGCCGGCGGCGCATGACAGGCACCCCGGCGACGGATTGGCTCTCCTACGATATCTTCGTCGACGCGGCGCGGACGGTGGTGTGGGCTTCAACGCCGGTTGCGGTACCGGCCGGCATCAACCGGACCGTCTCCTACTATGCGCGCGTCTTCGCGCAGCAGGACGCGTCGGTCGGAAGCTATTCCGACACGCTGGTCGTCACGTTCAATTTCTAGACCCTCTTCCCCCGCAGGAACGCGGAGAGCTCCGGCAACAGCCTCTCGCGCAAGGCGACGTCCGCCCGCAATCGCTCCAGGGTTTGCGCTACCGCCTGCTTCGCCGGCGACAGCTCCTGCGCGCCGAGGAACCTCTCGACCTCGTCGAGGTGCCTCCGCTCCGGCAGGTTGCCCAAGGCCTCGATGAGGCGCCGCAGGAGCATCGGCGAGTCTCCTTTGCGCCGCACTTCTTCCCACCTGCTCTGCACCAGGCGCCAGGTGGCGTCGCGCGCCTCGCGATTTCCCAGCAGGGTTCCCACGTAGCTGGCGAAGTCCTGCATCTGCACGAAGGGGTCGAGCGCGAGATCGACGGCGCGCTGGACCAGCCCGGGGCGCTCGACCAGCGCGAGCGCGTGCAGGTAGCGCCGCTTCGCGGCGGGGTCCAGCTCGATTCCGGC
This sequence comes from Deltaproteobacteria bacterium, assembly GCA_005879535.1. NCBI lineage: Bacteria > Pseudomonadati > Myxococcota > Myxococcia > Deltaproteobacteria bacterium. Next base: position 7,833 of record VBKI01000088.1, read on the forward strand.
GCGTTCGCGCAGCTCCGCGAATCGATCCTCGTCCGCCTCCCGCGCCGCGGCCGCTACCACGATGTCGAGCAGGTTCGGATCGAGCGTCCCCGGATGCGCGAGGTGCTCATTGAAACGCCCGGTCGCTTCGGCGATGGAAGCCGGATCGCGCGCGACCAGCGCCAGCGCGCGCAGGACCGCCGCGCGGCGCAGGCGGCGCTCGTCGTCCTCGCCTTTCGCCGGCTCCCAGCCGAGCTCCGCGCCGGCGCCGGCGAAGAGCGAGCGGATCCAGGCCTGCAACGCGGGCCGGTCGGCCGTTTCGACGCCGCGATGCTCGAGCCAGGCAAGGCGGCTCACCACCTCGTCGAGCACGGTGTGATCCTCTTCCTTCTTCAGGCTGGCGAGCAGCTGGAGGAAGGCGTCCACTTTCACGGCGTTGGCGCGCACGAGCGCCCACTGATCGGAGACCAGCGCCATGCGCTCCTCGGGCCGCAGCTCGGCGATCGCGGAGACGAGCCGCCGGAGCAGCTCCGGATCGTATGCGGTCCGATAGAACCCGCGCGCTCCCGCGTTGCCGAGCACCCAGCCGATCTTCCCGCCCGTGTCCACCGTGTCGCTGGGCGACTTGAGCAGGGTGCGCCGCTCGCGGCCGTCGACGCGCAGGACGAGCGGCACGAGCCATTGGGTCGGTTCCGGCGCAGCCTGCGAGTCGGAAAAGAAGCGCCGCTGCGTCACCGTGATCCTGCCGCCTTGCTCGGTCAGGGTGACCAGCGGGTACCCCGTCTGCCGGATCCAGCCGTTCGCGAGCTCGAGGATCGGCTGCCCGGAAGCTTCCGCGAGCGCGCCCCAGAGATCGTCGGCGGTCGCGTTGCCTTCGCGATGCCGCCGCATGTAGAGGCGGATGCCCTCGCGGAACTTCTCCTCGCCGAGATACCCCTCGATCATGCGGAGGATGGCGCCGCCCTTCTCGTAGGTGATGGCGTCGAAGCTCTCGCCGGCTTCCTCGGCGTTGTGGATCTCGGCGCGGATGGGGTGACTGGACTTGAGAGCATCGAGGTGCAACGCAGCGCCCTTCCCGGCCTCGAAATCCATCCATACCCGCCACTGCGGCCGCCACTGGTCGACGATCTTGTAGGCCATCCAGGTCGCGAACGCCTCGTTCAGCCAGAGGTCGTCCCACCACACCATCGTGACCAGGTTGCCGAACCACTGGTGAGAGAGCTCGTGGGTGATCACCTCGGCGACCCGCTTCTGGACGTTGAGAGGCGCGGTCTTCGGATCGAGCAGCAGCGCCACTTCCCGGTACGTGATGCAGGCCGCGTTCTCCATCGCGCCCGCCTCGAAGTCCGGCACGCCGACCTGGTCGACCTTTCCGTAGGCGTAAGGCTGGGCGAAATAATCCTCGAGCAGGGGAAGCACCGCGGAGGCCACTTCCTGGCCGAACGCCGTGAGCCCCTGCTTCTGCGGCACCGCCCAGGTCCGCACCGGGTACGCCCGCACCTTCTGCTCCGGGCTGGAGGCGAGGTCGCCGATACAGATCGCCACCAGATAGCTGCTGAGCGGGGGAGTCTCGGCGAATTGGACGGTGCGGCCGCCGCCGGGCTCCTTCTGATCCTTGACGACCTGGCCGTTGGAAATGGCGGCGAGCCCCTCGGGCAGACCCACGAGCTGGAGGTTCCATCGCGCCTTGAACGCGGGCTCGTCGAAGCAGGGGAATACCCGGCGCGCATCGGCGGCCTCGAATTGGGTGACCGCGAGCGGGCCCGCGCGATAGAGGCCGCGAAGCCCTGGGCTGAACTTTCCGCTCCACGCGAGGTCCAACATCGCGTTGCCGGGCGGCAGATCCTCGTCGAAGCTCAGCGTCAGCGTTTCGCTTTCGGCATCGGCGCCGACGGCCGCCTTCAGCGCGCGATCCTGGATGCGCGCGCGGGCGCGGGAGACTTCGAGGCCGATGCCGTGGAGATGGATCTCGCGCCGCGGCGCCCGCAGGCGAATCTCCAGCTCCATGCGGCCCTCGAATGTCCCTTTCTCCAGGTCGGGAGCGAGGTGAGCGCTGTAGCGCAGGGGCTTGCAGTCGGTGGGGAGCCGGAAATTCTTGCCGAGGGCCACGGGGCGGACCTCCATCAGGAGGGCCTTCTTACGCACAGGTTCCCGCGGCCGTCACCCGTGAAAAGCGCGCGATGTATTCTCCGCCCGGATGCTCATCGTCGTGCAGCACGAGCCAGGCGAAGGCCCGGGCAGCCTGAAAGCTTTCCTGGGAGGCGCGCGAATCGTCCGCACCTTCGCGGGCGAACCGGTGCCCGACGAGTGCGACGCGCTGGTCGTCCTCGGAGGCGGAATGGGCGCATACGAGCAGGACCGGCTCCCTCATCTGCGCGACGAGATCCGCCTGTTGGGGCGGTGCATCGACCAGGAGAGACCGGTGCTCGGGATCTGCCTGGGCAGCCAGCTGCTCGCGGCCGCGCTGGGCGGGCAGGTCGCGCCGGCGCCCGCCAAGGAGATCGGCTTCTATCGCGTCCGTCTGACGCCTCAGGCGCGCGAGGATCGTCTGTTCGGCTCGGCGCCAGGGAATTTCGTCGCCTTCCACTGGCACGGAGACGCATTCACGCTGCCGCGCGGAGCGGTGCCGCTGGCCTCCAGCACGCTGACGCCGCTGCAGGCATTCCGCTTCGGCGCAAGCGCCTGGGGAATACAGTTCCACCTCGAGGTCGACGAAGAAGTGCTCTCCGCCATGATGAGCGGCGAGGGGGAGCTGCGCGACGCGGGTGTCGACGTCGATCACTTGCGCGCGCAGGCAACGCGCGAGCTGCCGCGCCTCCGGGCGGTCGCGGAGGACGTCTTCGCGCGCTGGGCGAAGCTGCTCTGACCTTACTTCCTGGGCACTGCGTCGCCGAAGGCCTGGTCGACGAGAAGCTGTTGCTCGTACTTGTGGCTCTTCTCGCTGCCGGTGGCGGGGCTCGCGCTCTCCGCGCGAGCGACGGGAATGAGCCTTCCCTTCCCGACCACCTCCGGCCAGCGTGCCCGCACGTGGTACCAGGCGCCCATGTTGAAGGGCTCCTCCTGGACCCAGATGAGCTCGGCTCCCTTGAAGGGCTTCACCACCTCCGACAGCGACGCGTCCGACAGCGGGTAGAGCTGCTCGAAGCGCACGATGGCGACGTCGTCCCGCTTCTTCGTTTCGCGCGCCGTGATCAGGTCGTAGTAGACCTTGCCGCTGCAGAGCAGGACCCGCGTCGCCTGCTTCGCGGGTGGGTCGACGATGATGCGCTGGAACGACCCGCGCGCAAGGTCACGCAGCGACGAGACCGCGAGCCGGTGCCGCAGCAAGCTCTTCGGCGTCATCACCACCAGCGGCTTGCGCCACGGGCGCACGACCTGCCGGCGGAACAGGTGGAAGATCTGCGCCGGCGTCGTCGGGTAGCAGACCTGGATGTTGTCCTCGGCGCAGAGCTGGAGGAAGCGCTCCAGCCGCGCCGAGCTGTGCTCCGGACCCTGCCCCTCGAACCCGTGGGGGAGGAGCAGGACGATGCCGGAGAGGCGGTTCCACTTGTCTTCGGCCGAGGAGATGAACTGGTCGATCACCACCTGCCCGCCGTTGGCGAAGTCGCCGAACTGCGCCTCCCAGCAGCAGAGCGCCTCCGGCATGTCGAGGGACCAGCCGTAGTCGAAGCCCATCACGCCGGCCTCGCTCAGGGGCGAGTCGAAGATGTCGAAGCGGCCCTGTCCCTCACGGAGGTGAGCGAGCGGTGTGTACCGCTTGCCGTCGCGCGCGTCGGCGAGCACTGCGTGGCGGTGGCTGAAGGTGCCACGCCGCGCGTCCTGGCCGGAGAAGCGGATGGGAGCCCCGTCGTCGAGCAACGTCGCGAACGCGAGGTGCTCGCCCACGCCCCAGTCGAAAGGCTCGCTGCCGTCGCCCTCGGCGAGCTTGCGCCGGCTCTCGAGCAGCTTCGCCACCTTCTCGTTCGGCGTAAACCCCTGGGGAACCTGTGAGAGCTTCACCAACAGCTCGCGCAACCTCGGCTCCGGCACGGCCGTTGGAACCTCCGGCGTCGCAGAGTCGGGACCACCCCGGTACTTCGACCACAGGCCGGCCATGGCGGAGACGGTCCGCTTCGCGCCCTCCTTGCGGGTGCGCTCCAGCTCGGTTTCCAGGCGCGCCATCCGCGTGCGCATCAGCTCGTCGGCCTCGCCGCCGGTGGCGACGCCTTCTTCGGCAAGGCGCTGGGCGTAGACCGCGCGCGGGGGCTTCTTCTGCCGGATCACCTCGTACATGCGCGGCTGGGTGAAGGCAGGCTCGTCGCCTTCGTTGTGGCCGTACTTGCGGTAGCTGTAGAGGTCGATGAGCACGTCCTGCTGGAACTGCTGCCGGTAGTCGACGGCGAGCTGCACCGCCCACACTACCGCCTCGGGATCCTCGCCGTTGACGTGAAAGACGGGCGCCCGGAGCACGCGGGCGATGTCGGTGGCGTAGGGAGTGGAGCGGGCGTCCTCGGGATTGGTGGTGAACCCGACCTGGTTGTTGACGATGACGTGGACGGTGCCGCCGGTGGCGTATCCTTCGAGGTTCGCGAGATTGAGCACCTCCGCGACGATGCCTTGACCGGCGAAGGCCGCGTCCCCGTGGATGATCACGGGCAGGACCTTGCGCCGCTCCGGATCGCGCGGCGCGGGCTCGCCTTCCCAGTTGAGCGTGCGATCCTGCTTGGCGCGCACGCGGCCTTCCACGACGGGATCGACGATCTCGAGATGGCTCGGGTTGAAGGCCAGCGAGAGATGCATCGTGCGGCCGTCGGCCAGCTTGCGGTCGCTGGAATACCCCATGTGGTACTTCACGTCGCCGCGCCCCATCATCGTTTCGACTTCGGTATCCTCGAACTCGGCGAAGAGCTCGTTGAATCCCTTGCCGAGCGCGTTGACGAGGACGTTGAGGCGGCCGCGGTGCGCCATTCCCATCACGATCTCCTCGCCACCCTGACGGCCGAATTCCTCGACGAGCCAGTCGAGCAGTGGGATGAGGCTCTCCGCTCCTTCCAGCGAGAACCGCTTCTTGCCGATGTACTTGCGGTGGAGGAACGTCTCCAGCGTCTCGGCCTCGGTGAGCCGCGCCAGGATGCGCAGCTTCTGCTCGCGGGACAGCGTCGGCGTGTTCTCCGCGGCCTCCATGCGCTCCTGCAGCCAGCGCTTGATGGCGGGATCCTCGCCGTGCATGTACTCGACGCCGATGGTGCGGCAGTAGGTCCGGCGCAGGCGGGCGAGGATCTCGCGCAGCGTCATCTCGCCCTTGCCACCGGCGAAGTCGCCGGTCGCGAAGGTCTTGTCGAGATCCGCGTCGGAGAGGCCGAAATGCTCGATCTCCAGCTCCGGCGGCGGCGGCTGGAGGAGCCCGAGCGGGTCCAGATTGGCGAAGAGGTGGCCGCGGATGCGGTACGCGTTGATCAGCTCGGCGACCTTCTCCTGGAGGATCTCGGCGTGAAGGCGATTCTGCACCTCCGGAATCGAAATGACGTCGAAGCCGAGGTGCGGCGGAGCCGAGAGGGCAAGATACCCGTTCCCGTCTCCGTCTCCCGCAGGCGTAGCGACTGGCTGCGACCAGGCGCTGGCCTGGAAGGGCGGCGCGGTCGGCAACCCGTGGAGGCGGGCGAAGTACTGCTGCCACTCGGGGGAGACGGCGGCGGGGTTGTTGCGCCACCGCTCGTACTGATCCTCGACGAAGACCTGGTTGATTCCGAAATCGCGGTCGAAGTCCATGGGGCGCGGGAAGATAACCGCGCGCCGCGGTAAGATCCAGGCTGGAGCCGTGCAATGCCCGGGTGGCGGAACGGTAGACGCGGAGCGCTTAAAACGCCCTGAGCCTGAAGCTCGTGCCGGTTCGAGTCCGGCCCCGGGTACACTTTCACGGCGTCGTCGGGCCTCGGGTCCGTGCCTTCGCGCGCCGCCGCAACAGCCAGATCAGCGCGATGACGAGCGCTACCGCAGCGGCGAGGCCCCACTGTACGCGGTGCAGCACCGCCCGGATGTCGTCGAGGTGCTCGCCGCCCTTGAGACCCAGATAGACGACGATCGGCACGGTGACGGCCGCGGAAAGGGCATCCGCGAGGAGGAACTTCCAGAGCGGCACCCGCGAGGCGCCGGCGAGGAAGAAGATGGGAGCGCGAAGCATCGGCGTGTGCCGCCCGACGACCACGGTGAGAAAGCCGTGCCTGGCGTAGTGCATCCGGAGCCTTTCCTGCCGCTCCAGCGAAAGGTGCTTCACCACCATCCGGTGCCGATAGGCGGCGGGACCCAGCCGCAGGCCCCAGTGGTGGATGAGGACGTCGCCGAGCAGGACGCCGAAGTAGCCGCAGCCGAGCGTGGGCCAGAAGTTGGTGACGCCGCGTGCCGCGAGCCCGCCGCCCAGGAGCAGGGTCAGGTCCTCGGAGATGGGCACCCCCAGCCCCGCCGCCGTGAGCACGGCAACCATTGCCACGTAGGTGAAGTCCGAAAGGAACTGCGAGAGCGCGTGCTCCACGCCTTCCTCTGTATGTTAAAACCCGCCCTCTTTCGAGGAGCATCGCATGCTGGATGCAGTCACCAAGGGCTTCCGTGCCGCCAAGCACAAGCTGACCGGAAAGGCCGAGCTCACGGAAGCGAACATCGACGACGCCCTGCGCGACATCCGCGTCGCGTTGCTGGAGGCGGACGTCGAGTTCAACGTCGCCAAGCGCTTTCTCGCCCGCGTCAAGGAGAAGGCGCTCGGCGAGGTGGTGGCGACCGCGGTCACCGACCGCAAGGGCCGCAAGCTGCAGGCGGCTCCGGGCGATCACTTCATCAAGATCTGCCACGACGAGCTGGAAGCGCTGATGGGTCCGGTCGACACCTCCTTGTCGTTGACGCAGAAAGGCGAGCGGCCGGCGGGCGTGATGATGGTGGGACTGCAGGGCTCGGGAAAGACCACCACGGTAGCGAAGCTCGCCAACCTCCTGCTCAAGCGCGGCAAGAAGCCGCTGATGGTCGCCGCCGACATCTACCGGCCCGCAGCGGTGGAGCAGCTCAAGCAGCTCGGGCAGAAGCTCGACATCCCCGTCTTCCACGAGGAGAACGTCAAGCCGCCGGACATGGCGCAGCACGCGCTCGCGTACGCCGGCCAGAAGAACCGCGACGTCGTCCTCTACGACACCGCCGGCCGGCTCGCCATCGACGAAGAGATGATGAGCGAGCTCGAGCAGCTCAAGTCCCGTGTCCAGCCGGAGAACATCCTGCTCGTGGCGGACGCGATGATCGGTCAGGACGCGGTGAAGACGGCGGCGGAGTTCGATCGCCGCCTGGCCCTCGCCGGCTTCGTGCTCACCAAGCTGGACGGCGACGCCCGTGGAGGCGCCGCGCTCTCCATCAAGGAGGTCACCGGCAAGCCCATCAAGTTCATCGGCATGGGCGAGGCGATGGACAAGCTGGAGGAGTTCCGTCCGGAAGGCCTCGCGTCCCGGATCCTCGGCTTCGGCGACATCGTCGGCCTGATGAAGGACTTCGAGGGGGTCGTCGACGAGAAGAAGGCGGAGGAGGACGCGGAGAAGATCCTCACCGGCAACTTCGACCTCCACGACTTCGTCGAGCAGATCAAGCTGGTGAAGAAGATGGGCAGCGTCAACGAGCTGCTCGAGAAATTCCCGCTGTTCGGCGAGCTGCCCGAGGGAGTCAGCTTCGACGACAAGGAGCTGCACCGGGTCGAAGCGATCATCTCCTCGATGACGAAGACGGAGCGCAAGAACCCCTCGGTGATCGGCGACGAGCGCATCGTGCGCATCGCGCGCGGGTCGGGCCAGAAGAAGGAGCACGTCCGCGGTCTTCTCGATCGCTTCTTCGCCATGCAGAAGGTGATGCGCCAGCTCGGCGGCGGTCCCGGTGCTCCCGGAATGAACCTCCTGCAGCGTCTTCCCGGCTTCCGCCAGCTCGCGCAGCTCAACCAGCTCAAGGGCATGAATCCGGAGGACCTGGCGAAGCTGTTCGGATTGCCCAAGGACCTCGGCGCCGGCACGCTGCCGGCAGCAGGCGGCAAGGGATCGCACTCCGCCGCCGTTGCCCGGGCCCGCCTGATGGGAATGGGCGGCGCGCCGGCGCGGCAGATGACGGACGAAGAGAAGCGCCGCCTGCGCGAGAAGCGCAAGAAGGAGCGGCAGAACAAGAAAAAGAACCGCCGCCGCTAGAGCGCATCTCATGCGCTCCAGGCTACGGCCGCTTCGATCGACGCCGGCGCACGAGCACGGCGGCACCCGCCATCAAGGTGACGACGGCGCCGGGATATCCCCAGGCGATGCCCGGGCTCCCCGTCGTCTCCGGCTTGTAGGCGGCGCGCCGCTGCGCCGCGGCGTCGTGATAGGCGACGAGCGCCGGCACCGGATCGTGCGGCTTGCCCGGGAACCGCCGCTGCCATTCGCGCACCGCCGTGACAGCGCGCTGCAACCCGCGCTCCTGGATGGCGTAGAAGTCGCGGATCGCCTGCTCGGCTTCCGGCGTGTGCAGGACGTACGCATCGGGATCGTCTCCCTTCGCGCCGTCGTACTCGTGCCCGTACACCCCGTCACGCAGCGTTTCCGACGAGTATCGCCATGCCAGCCGATAGACTTCCGGCGCTTCCCGGCTGGACCGCTCGATGATGGCGCGCACCAGGTCGGGAGCGGAAGCGATCTCGCGATCCGGGACGTCGATCGCGAGCGGCAGCTCCCCCAGATGCTTGGCGAACAAGTCCTCGGAGAGCAGGTGATGATTTGCGATCAGGCGGAGCCCGACCTGCTTCAGCGATCGCCGTTCCCCGAAGACGCCCCCGAGGGTCTTCAGATCGCGCAGCTTCGACTGCAGATAGGCGGTCTCGAAGAACTGGTAGATCCCGACCTGGACGGTGTGGATCTGGTTGCAGACGTCCTCCAGATGGTGGAACGCCGCTCCGGCGAACGCGCCCTGCAACCACACGGAGGACGGCAGCTTGCTCTGTGCCGCCAGGGCCGCGAGATCGGTATAGAGCTGCACGAACTCCGCTCCATACGCGTGTGCGGTCGGCGGCACCGCGAAACGCCAGGGCTCCTTCTTCAGCACTTCCGGGTCGTCGCTGAGCGGACCTTCCACCAGGCCGTAGTGGGCGTGTCCCTGGCTGGTCGTGCTGGTGAGGCTGCCGAAGTCGAGCGTCGCGGGGTCATACGGCATCGGGGATCCATCCGCCGCGCGGACGATCTCGCGCGTGCGCGGGTCGCGCAGATAACGATGCCGGTTGCGCTCGTCGTCGTCGGGCCAGCGGCTCGCGCTCTCGAGCAATCGCGCCAGCGTTCCCACGTCGTCGTCGGGCGTCAGATCGAACCCGTGCACGCGCGCCGCCGGATCGAGCATCAGGAACTGCTTGAAGTCCCAGGCGCTGAAATCGTGGATGGTGGGAAAGCGGATCGCGAACGCCTCGTAGGCCGAGGCGCGGATCCAGAACTGCGCGCGAAAGTCGTCCAGATCCTGCTGCGTCGGGGCGGCGACCCGCGCGTCGTTCGGCAACGCTCGCCGCGTGATGAAGGCGTGGACGGCCTCGTTGTAGGCCGCGGCCGGCAGCGCGAGCAGCGCAGCGACCAGAAAGGCGCGCTTCATCGCAGGGAATCGACCAGCGCGCGGAGCCGGGGAACGCCTTCGATGCTCTGCGCGCCATACCAGGAAAAGTCGCGCCCGCCGCACCGCACCACCTTGGTGCCGTGGGGAAGCGCGGCGCGGAACACGGCGGCGTCGTCCTCCGAGAAGGGATGCGGCTCGTCCGGGAGCAGCACGATCTGCGGCGCCCGCTGCACCACTTCGTCGAGGGCGATGCGCGGATATCGCGTATCGCGCGTCCCGGCCGGCCGTGGAACGGCCTGGCCGAGATCCGCCGCCAGCGGATACATGCGCTGGCGATCCGCGAAGACGTTCTCCCCGCCGCCGAGCCGCAGGGCGTCGTTCATGAACGTCTGCCCGTTGATCGTCATCAGCGGGTCCATCCAGATGGGCACGAAGGCGCGCAGCGCGCGCTGCCTCCCCAGCGCCGCCTCCGCTTCCTGCAGCGCCGCGTACCCGCGCCGCAGAAGCTCGCGCGCGTCCGCCTCGAGGATCTTCGCCAGGCGGCCGAGATGCGCGATCCCTTCCGCCGCCGTCTTGGGGAACGAGACGAAGACCGGCAGGCCGAGCTGCGCCAGCTGCTCGAGATGAGCTCGCGAATTCTCCTCCTGGTTTGCCAGGATCAGGTCCGGGAGCAGCCGCGCGATCGCGTCCACGTCCGCGTCCTTCGTACCGCCGACGAGGGCGACCGACTCCGGCGCCTCGCAGTATCGCGTGCGCCCGACGAGACGGTCGCCGGCCCCGAGGGCGAGCACGTTCAGCGTATCGCTCGGCACCAGCGAGACGATGCGCCTCGGAGGCCGCAGGAAGATCGATTCGCGCTGGCGGTCGTCGGCGATCCGGAGGGCGGGCATGGGGCAACCCTTCATAGTAAGAGTCGCCCATGCGCGCCATCGTCGTGAAGCGGCCTGGTGGGCCGGAGGTCCTGAAGCTCGCCGAAGTGCCCGATCCCCAGCCGCGTGAAGGTGACCTGATCGTCCGCGTCCGCGCCGCCGGCGTGAACCGCGCCGACGTGCTGCAGCGCCTCGGACGATACCCGCCGCCGCCCGGTGAACCCGACATCATCGGCCTCGAGATCTCCGGCGAGGTGGAGCATGCCGCCGGACCCTACGGACGCGGCGACCGGGTGATGGCCCTGCTCGCGGGCGGCGGGTACGCCGAGAGCGCTCGCGTGCCCGCGACGCAGGCGATGCCGATTCCGGGCCAGCTCTCCTTCGAGCAGGCCGCGGCGATTCCCGAAGCCTTCCTCACCGCGTGGCTGAACCTTGCCACGCTCGGCGCGCTTCAACAGGGCCATGTCGTCGTGGTCCATGCCGCCGCCTCGGGGGTGGGCAGCGCCGCGCTTCAGCTCTGCCGCGGCATCGCCAGCGTGGTCCTCGCGACCGCTTCGCCGGGCAAGCTCGACGCCTGCCGCGAGCTGGGGGCAACGCACCTGCTCGCCCGCGACGAGGTGCCGAAGCGTCTGGCCGAAGCAGTCCGCGCCGCATCGGGTGGGCGCGGCGCCGACATCATCTTCGACATCGTCGGAGGCGCGTACCTGGAAGCGAACGTCGCGGCGCTCGGGCTCCACGGCCGCCTTTGCTGCATCTCGACCCTCGCCGGCAGCAAGGGGATGCTCGACATTGGCGCCCTCGTCATGCGCCGCCTCACGGTGCTCGGCTCCACCGTGCGCAGCCGCAGCGCGGAACAGAAGGCGCGGCTGGTCGCCGACTTCTCCGCCCGCGCCCTGCCGCGGTTCGAGCGGGGAGAGCTTCGCGCCGTGGTTTCGCGGACCTATCCGCTCGCCGAGGCAGCCCGCGCGCACGAGGATCTGGAAGGCGATCGCGTTGTAGGGAAAATCGTCCTGATTCCGTAGATCTGAGCACGACGAGAAGTTTGTCGCCTGCTTTCTCCTCGCGCAGAATGGCTCGCGATTCACGCTCATTTCCGAGGGGGAAACACGTTGCCGCGCACCGTGTTGATCGTCGACGACAGCCCTCTCTGGACTGCGGCGTGAGCCTCCCGCACCTGCTCCTCGTCGACGATTCGGAAGCCGTGCTGGCCTTCGAGAAGGCGGCCCTCTCCGGTCACTACGCGCTCAGCACGGCCACGACCGGACGCGAGGCTCTGGCCAAGGTCCCGCAGATCGCGCCGGCGGCGATCCTCCTCGATCTCTCGATGCCGGAGATGGACGGCGACGAGGTCCTCGCTCACCTGCAGGACGATCCCGAGTTCCGCCGCATCCCCGTCATCATCGTCACCAGCGAGCGCGTGCGCGCCGAGGCCTGCCTGCGGAACGGCGCCAAGGCGTTCTTGCCCAAGCCCATCCGCGCCCAGGAGCTGTTGCCGCTCGTCGAGCGCGTGCTCGAGGAAGCGAGGGCGGCGGCGCGCGCCGGCAACGTGGCCGTGCTGTTCGTGTCGGTGGGCAGGATCGAGGTGGGGCTGCCGCTGGAGAGCGTCCGCAACGTCCTGCACCAGACCGCGACGCGCCCGCTGCCGCTCGGCCCTTCCTATCTGACGCAGATGTTCGAGCTGCACGGCGAGCCGGTGGCGGTCCTCGACCTGGCCCGGCGGCTCGGCGTCGAGCACGCGCAGCCGTTGATCGAGCGGAAGCTGGTGGTGGTGGAGCGCGACGGAGTGCGCGTCGCGCTCTGCGTGGACGACGTGCGCGATCCGGAGGAGCTGGCCGAGGAGGACGTCACGCGGCGCGAGGACCTGGGCGGATCGCAGCACGGTGCGCTCGGCCATGCGCTGGTGGGCGTGGCGAGGACACCGCGGGGGGCGCTTCCGATCATCGAGCCGCGCGCGCTCATCTCCCGCGAGCTGCTCCGCAAGCTCGCCTCCGGACTGAGGGCCGAGGCGTCCTCATGAGGCGCTACGACGATCACGCGCTCGACCAGCTGATCGCGTTCGCCGCCGAGTGGACGGGATTTTCCCGCGACGCGATCCTGCCCGATGCGGTCCGCCGGGCGGCGGCGGGCCTCGGTGCGCCTGAGGAAGTGCTCCAGCGCGCCGCCGCGCGCGAAACGGCGGTGGTGCACGCCCTCTGCCAGGCGGTCTCGGTCGGCGAGACGTTCTTCTTCCGCCACCCGGAACACTTCCGCTGGATCGCCTCCAGCCTGCTGCCGGAGCTGCTGGACGGCGGTCGGCGGTCGATCGACGCCTGGAGCGCGGGGTGCGCCACCGGCGAGGAGGCCTACTCGATCGCGGCGTGCCTGCTCGATCTGCTGCCCTGGCCGAGGACCGTCTCCGTCGAGGTGCTGGGAACCGATCTCCTCGAGCGCAACCTGGTGGTGGCGCGCACCGGCGAGTACGGCGCCTGGTCGCGGCGGCCTTCCGGGCCGGTCCTGCATCCCGTCTTCAGCGACGCAGGAAACGGCCGCGTCCGGATCGACGAGGCCATCCGGTCGGCGACGCACTTCGCCGAACACAACCTGCTCGACGACCCTCCAGGCCGGTTCGATCTGATCCTGTGCCGCAACGTCCTGGTGTACTTCTCGCGGGAGGCCGCGCGCAGCGTCGTGCGGCACCTCGCGCGCGCGGTAGCCCCGGGCGGCGCCGTGCTCTTCGGATCGATGGACATCTCCGAGCCGCCACCGGGGTTGGTGCGGACGGGTCCCGCAGAGCTGCAGGTCTACCGCCGACCCGAGGGCAGTCCGGCGGCAAAGGCTCCTGCGGCGCCTCGTCCCCCGCCGCCTGACCCCGCGCCGTATGTCCCGCTCGTGCGACCGCCGGAGCCGGTGGCGCTGCACCTGCGGGCTCTGGTCCACATCGAGCGGGGCGAAAAGAAGCGCGCCGAGAAGGAGCTGACCGACCTGGCCCGGCAAATCCCCGACTACGTCCCGGGCATCCTCGAGCGGGCGCTGCTTCACGTTCGCATGGGCGAAAGGAGCGCCGCCACGGCGCTGATGCGCGAAGTGCTGAAGAAGATCGACAAGCTGCCGGCGGACGAAGTCCTGGCCGGGCCTGAGCCTTTGCCGGTGAGCTTCTACAGGGATTCCGCGCAGACGTACCTGCGCTCGGCGCGCGGAGGGCTGGAATGAAGCTGCAGCCGCGCGAGCCGAACGACGTCGCGCCCGAGCTGAACGAGCTGCTCGTCCGGCGGGCCGAGCGCGTCCGGCAGAAGGCGTCCGAGGTCGACGAGGAAAACGTCCTCTGGGTCGCCGAGTTTCCCATCGGAGAGGAGACGTACGCGCTTCCCCTGCAGACGCTGCGCGCCGCGGTGCCACTGAAGATGGTCACCGCGGTGCCGCTTTCGCCCCCGCACGTGATCGGAATCCTGCGGTTCCAGGGGCAGATCGTCACGGCGCTCTCGCTGGCGTCGCTGCTGGGCGGCCGGGGATGGCGCGAGGACCCTGCGGTCCTCCTCGTGGTCGATCCGGGATTCGGGCGCCTGATCGCCCTCGACTGCGAGCGCATTCCCAAGCCGACGGGGCTGCCGCACGCCTTGGTCGAAGAAGCCCGAGCGCGTTCGACCGGTGCCGCCTGCGAGATCACCCTGCCCGGCACACGGCAGGTGCACCTGCTCGATCTGTTGCGGCTGATGGACCGCCGTCACGGCCAGGACAAGCGCTGATGGATCCGTTGCTCGAACAGCTGCTCGCCGGATTCGTCGACGAGGCGCAGGAGATCTACGACCGCGTCACGCGCAGCCTGATGGAGCTGGAGAAATCTCCGGCGCAGGGCCCCAGCTTCGACGAGCTGGCGCGCGGGCTTCACACGCTGAAGGGCAGCTCGGCCACGCTCGGGCTCGAGGAGCTGGCCGACTTCGCCCACCGCATGGAGGACGTGGTCCTTCCCCTGCGTGGCTCGGCGCAGCCGCTGCCGGGACCGCTGGCCGACGCGATCCTCAAGTCGCTCGACTGCTGGATGGCGCGGCTCCGCGCGACGGCGGCGAAGGCCGACCTTCCCGACCTCGCCGCGAGCCATGCGCTGCTCGCGGCAGTGAAGCCCGCGGCGCCGGCGAAGGCTGCCGCGAAGCCTGCGGAGCCTTCCGCGAAGCCTGCCGAGGTGGCCGTCGATCTTCCCCCCGCGGCCGCCGCGAACGACGACACGCAGACGGACAGCTGGCGCGTCAGCACCCGGCAGGTCATCGCGCTGCTCCACGAAGTGGAAAGGCTCCGCGAGGTGCGCCTGCGCCTGGACGAGCGCCGCCGCGACCTGGAGAAGGCCGTCCTCCAGCTGGATCGGCTCGGGATCCAGGCGGAGACGGCGGAAGCGCGCGCGGTCCTGCTCGGTGTTCGGCGCGCGCTGGGCGGCGACGGCGAGGAAGCGGCGGACATCGTCGCTTCGATGGAAGACGGCCTCAAGGCCATCTCCACCATGCCGGTGCGGACGGTCATCGATCCCCTGCGCCGCGCCGTGCGCGATCTCTGCAAGGCCACCGGAAAGCAGGCGAAGCTGTCCGTGGTCGGCGCGGAAGTCTCGCTCGATCGCCGCGCGCTCGAGCAGCTCCGCGGCCCCCTCGTGCACCTCGTGCGCAACGCCGTCGACCATGGCCTGGAAATGCCCGATGTGCGCGAAGCGCGCGGCAAGCATCCCGAAGGCGCTCTCACCATCCGCGTCGAGCAACAGGGCAACATGCTCTTCATCGAGGTGGCGGACGACGGCGCTGGACTCGATCTGGAACAGATCCGCGAGGCGGCGCTGCGCCGCGCCCTGGTGCCTCCCCAGGAGCTGGCGAACTTGTCGACCCAGCAGCTCCACCAGCTCGTCTTCCGGCCGGGCTTCTCGACCAAGACCGAGGCGACGGAGTACTCGGGGCGCGGAGTCGGCCTGGACGTGGTGCGCAACCAGATCCAGGCGCTGCAAGGGCACGTCGAGGTGCAGAGCGTCGCCGGACAAGGGGCGCGCTTCGTCCTCACCCTCCCCGCCGACCTGGGCAGCTCGCCGGTCCTCGTCGTCCGCTGCGGCGAGCACCAACTGGGGATTCCGATGGCGGCGGTGGAATCGTCGCGCGCCGCCCGCGGCGGCGATTTGCGGGTCGGACGTTCCCGGGTGCAGCTCGACCATCGCGAGCAGCTGATCCCGGTGCAGGATCTGGGCGCGCTGGTCGGCCTCCGTCAGCCGGAAGTTCCTGCCGACGGACAGCCCCTGCTCATCCTGCAGTCGCAGGGCCGCAGGCTGGCGCTCAGCGTCGACGAAGTGCTGGGGGACCGCGAGCTGGTGATTCGTCCCTTGCCGGTCGAGGTGCGCGATCTGGCGGCCTGGCAAGGAGCGGCGACGCTCGCTCGCGGGGAGCTGGTGCTCATCCTGCGGCCGGACTTCCTGGTCAGCTCCGATCGCCGCGCCGAGTCCGGCCTCGGGGGCACTCGCCGTGCGTTGGTGGTCGACGACTCGCTCACCGCGCGAGCGCTGCACCGCACCGCGCTGGAGACGGGCGGTTACCTCGTGCACACCGCCTCCAACGGCCGGCAGGCCCTCGAGCAGCTCCGGCACAGCGCCTACGACGTCATGGTCTGCGACATCGGCATGGACGAGATGGACGGATACGAGCTGACCGCCGCCATCCGGCAGCGGACGGAGACCGACTCGATGCCCATCCTGCTCGTCTCCGCGCGGGACTCGGACACCGACCGGCAGCGCGGCACTGCGGTGGGCGCCGACGGGTTCCTCACCAAGAAGGACTGCGTCTCCGGCAGGCTCCTCTCCGAGGTTGGCGCGGTGATCGCGCGCCGCAAGGGGGCCGCGTGACCGCCCGGCCCATTCGCGTGCTGGTGGCCGACGATTCCACCACCCTGCGCACCGCCCTCTGCGCGCTGCTCGCCGAGGACCCCCACCTCGCCATCGTGGGGCAGGCCGCCGACGGCGTCGAGGCGGTGGAGAAGGCGCGCGCCCTGCGGCCCGACGTGATCACCATGGACGTCAACATGCCGCGCCTGGACGGCCTCGGCGCCACTGCCGCGATCATGGCGGAAGCACCCGCGCGCGTCCTCGTCATCAGCTCGGTGCGGCAGCATCGCCAGCTCGAGCTCTCCTTCAAGGCGATGGCCGCCGGCGCTCTCGAGCTGATCGCCAAGCCGGAAGGCGGCCCGGACGAGATGCGCCGCTGGGCCCGCAGGGTGGCGGAGTCCGTCCGGCTGATGGCGGAGGTTCCGGTCGTCCGCCGCCACCGCGTGAACCGGATCGCCGCGCGCCCGGCCCTGACCCACGGCACGCAGGTGGATGTCGTCGGCATCGTCGCGTCCACGGGCGGCCCGCCGGCCTTCGCGTACGTGCTCGGATCGCTGCCGCGCGATCTCCCCGTTCCCCTGCTGCTTGCGCAGCACATCGCCCAGGGGTTCACCGGCGGCCTCGTCCGCTGGTTCGGCAGCGTGTGCAATCTCCGCGTGATCGTCGGCCGCGACGGCGATCTGCCGCTGCCGGGTTCGGTATACCTGGCACCCGATGGTTGCGACCTCGAGCTGGACCGGGAGGGACACCTGCGCACGCCGCGCTCCAGCGGCCTGCATTGCCCGTCCGGCAACAAGCTGCTCGCCTCGCTCGCGCGCGCGTACGGCGATCGTGCCGCGGGATTCGTGCTCACCGGGATGGGCGACGACGGCGCGCAGGGCCTGCTCGAGCTGAAGCGGGCCGGGGGCGCCACGTACGCCCAGGACGAGCAGACGTCGATCGTCTTCGGCATGCCGCACGCGGCTCACGCCTGCGGCGCGGCGCGGGCGCTGCTGGCGCTGGAAAGCATCGCACCGGCGATTCTCGAGCTTTGTAAACGAGGGAGATAACGTGAAACCGGACTTCAGGGCATTGCGCCGTGGTTGGCCGCTGCAGATCAAGGTCTCGGCGCTCGTCGTCGCGGCACTCGCCTCTCTCGCCTTCGCGACCGGACTGAGCAACTACCTGTACTTCCGCAGTGTCCTCAAGCAGGAGGCAACCGCGCGGGGAAAGGCCATCTCCGCCACCCTCGCCTCGGCGCTGGTGGAGATGCCCGACAGCGCTGTCGGCGCGACCATCGCCTCGGTGAAGAAGGACGCGAGCCTGGCGTACGTCGAGGTCGTGGGCCCGAACGGAAGCCTGATCGCGCACACCTTCGAAGGAAAGCCGCCTCAGCAGAATGCGTCGGTGCTCAAGGAGTCGGAGCGGATCCAGGACGTGATCCTCGACGGCATCCCTTACATCGACGTGCCCGCGCCGGTGATCACCGGTGCGACCGTCCACGTCGGCCTCGATCCCGCCGGCGGCAACGCCATGGTGCTGCAGGCGCAGAAGCTGCTCGTGGCAATCACGCTCGCGGCGCTGGTGCTCGCCGCCTTCGTCGCCCTCGCGCTGGTGGCGCGATTCGTGGCGCCCTTGCGCAGGTTGACGCAGGCCGCGAAGCGGATCGCCGACGGCGATCTGACGCAGGCGATCCAGGTCACCGCCCGGGACGAGGTGGGCGAGCTCGCCGAGGCGTTCGTCCAGATGGTGGAAAAGATGAAGGAGGTGCTCCGCGCCCTGCAGGAGTCGGTACAACTTCTCACCAACGCCGGTGGCGAGCTGAGCCAGAGCACCAACGATCAGAGCCAGACCATCACGCGGCAGGCCACCGCATTGCAGGAGACGCAGGTCACCGCCCAGGAGATCAAGCAGACCTCGCTGCTCGCGGCGCAGAAGGCGGAGACGGTGCTCAAGCTGACCGAGAAGGCGGATCAGGTCTCCTCCGAGGGAGAGGCGGCCATCGAGCAGTCGCTGGGGGGTCTCACCGAGATCCGGTCGCAGGTGGACGAGATCGCGCAGAAGATCTCCCAGCTCTCGGAGCGCACGCAGCAGATCGGCGGCATCACGCAGACCGTGAAGGACCTCGCCGACCAGTCCAACATGCTCGCCCTGAACGCTGCCATCGAGGCGGTGCGCTCCGGCGAGCACGGCAAGGGGTTCGCGGTGGTGGCGCGCGAGATCCGGTCGCTGGCCGACCAGTCGATCCAGGCCACCAATCGGGTCCGCGAGATCCTCGAGGACATCGGCGGCGCCATCCGCGTCGCCGTCAGCATCACCGAGCGCGGATCGCAGAAGATCGAGGGCGGGCTCCTTCAAGTGAAGCAGTCCGGCGAGAACCTGCGCGAGCTCTCGAACATCGTCAAGGACAACTCCTCGGCGGTCCGGCAGATCGCCGCGGCCGTGTCGCAGCAGAACGCCGGCATCACCCAGATCTTCAGCGCGGTCACCGACCAGACGCGGATGATGGACGAGACGATGCGCCGGCTGGAGACCACGACCCAGGCCGCTTCCACCCTGAAGGAGCTCTCCCAGCGCGTGTCGGAGGTCGTCGGGCAGTTCCGCGTGTAGCCCCAAGGCTGGCCGCAGGTTAGCTTGTGCGGCCATGATCGAAGTCGATCGGCTGCGCAAGTGGTACCGCGTCCACCGGAGGGCTCCCGGGTTGGCGGCGGCCCTCCGCTCGCTGTTCCATCGCTCCTATGAGGACGTGAAGGCGGTCGAAGACGTTTCCTTCTCCATCTCCGCCGGCGAGCGCGTCGGCTTTCTCGGACCGAACGGCGCGGGGAAGACGACAACTCTGAAAGTGCTGTCCGGGCTCCTGCATCCCACCGAAGGTCGGGTCGCGGTGGCGGGCTTCGTCCCC
Organism: Deltaproteobacteria bacterium; assembly: GCA_005879535.1. Taxonomy (NCBI): domain Bacteria; kingdom Pseudomonadati; phylum Myxococcota; class Myxococcia; species Deltaproteobacteria bacterium. The sequence goes on from VBKI01000088.1 coordinate 26,938, forward strand.
CGGGAGCGCGCCCGCGGGTTCCTCGAGCAGATCACGCTGGTGATGGGACAGAAGCAGCAGCTTCTCTGGGACCTGCCGCCTTCCGAAACGTTCCTGCTCAACCGCGCCATCTACGACATTCCCCGCAAGCAGTACGACGCGACCGTGGCCGAGCTCACCGAGCTTTTGGACCTGGCGCCGCTCTTGGGCAAGCCGACGCGGCAGCTCTCTCTGGGCGAGCGGATGAAGTGCGAGCTGGCCGTCGCGCTGTTGCACCGGCCGAAGGTCCTGTTCCTCGACGAGCCGACCATCGGCCTCGACGTCTCGATGCAGGCCACCGTGCGCGGCTTCGTGCGGGCTTACAACGAGCGCTTCGGCGCGACGGTGTTGCTCACGTCGCACTACATGGAGGACGTGGCCGCGCTCTGCCCGAGGGTGATGGTGATCGACAAGGGGCGGATGATCTACGACGGAGGCCTTTCCGATCTGGTGCGCCGCGTGCGTCCGGACAAGCGGATGCTGCTGCGGCTGTCGCGTCCGGTGGAGAGGCGCGATCTGGAAGCGCTGGGGTCCGTGATCGAGCACGGGGACGCGCAGGCGATCATCCAGGTCTCGCAGGACGCGCTCCAGCCGGCGGTGGCGCGCGCCCTCTCTTCCTTGCCGCTCACCGACCTCACCGTCGAGGACCCGCCGCTCGAGGAAGTGATGCGCGATCTCTTCGCGCAGGGGCGCGCTGCATGACGCGGCTGCTCCGCCTGTATCCGCAGCTCTTGCGCACCGGATTCGCCGAGGCGGTCGCCTATCGGGCCGAGTTTCTCATCTGGATGTTCTCCACCAACATGCCGCTGGTGATGCTCGCCATCTGGGCGGCGGCGGCGCGGTCGGGTCCCGTCGGCGGGTACTCGCAGGAAGGCTTCGCCGCCTACTACCTCGCCGCGCTGCTCGTGCGCCTGATGACGGGCGCATGGGTGGTGTGGGAAATGACGATGGAGATCCGGCAAGGCACCCTCGCGCTGAGGCTGCTGCGCCCGATCCATCCGCTCCTGCAATGGTCCGCCGACAATCTCGCCGCCATCCCCATGCGCGGCGTGGTGGCGATCCCGGTGGTGGCCATCCTGCTGTACGTCGCCCGCGGCCAGCTCTCGCACGACTGGTTCTCCTGGGCGCTGCTCTGTCCCGCTCTCCTCGGCGCCTGGCTCCTCTACTTCCTCGTCCAGGCGATCATCGGGACGCTGGCGTTGCGATTCGAGAGCGCAGCCTCGCTGTTCGACGCCTGGCTCGGGTTCTCCAACATCCTCTCCGGATACCTGATTCCGCTCGACCTCTTTCCGCGCGCCGTTCGCGAGCTCGCTCTCGTGTTGCCCTTCCGCTTCCAGCTCTCGTTTCCCGTCGAGCTGATGCTCGGACGCTGGTCGCGGGCGGAGGCGCTCGAGCTGCTCGCCGCGCAGTGGGCGTACGTGGCGCTGTTCCTGGTCTCGACGAGGGTCGCGTGGCGGTCCGGACTGCGCCACTACGCGGCGTACGGCGGATGATGCGCGCGCTGCGCGTCGTGCGCGCCCAGCTTCGGGCCTCGGTCGCGGTGGCGCTGCAATACCGATTCGAGTTCGCCGTGGAAGGGGCGCTGGCGCTGCTCTGGATGGGAGTGACGCTGGTGCCGCTGGTCGTCGTATTCGGCACGCGCGACTCGGTCGCCGGCTGGACGTTTCCCGAGATGCTCGTCGTCCTCGGTTGGTTCGTCGCGCTGAAGGGAGTCCTGGAAGGGACGCTCAGCCCGTCGCTGATGCAGGTCGTCGAGCACGTGCGGAAGGGGACGCTCGACTTCGTGCTCCTCAAGCCCGCCGATGCGCAGCTCCTCGTCTCGTTCTCGAAGATCGAGCCATGGCGCGTGACGGACTTTGCTGGCGCGGCGGTAATCTTTGCCTTCGCCTTCCAGCGCATCGGCCACGCGCCGGCGCTGATGCACGTGCTGCTGGCGGCGGTGATGCTCTGCGCCGCGGTGATGGTGTTGTATTCGATCGCCATCCTGGTGGTGGCGATCGCCTTCATCGCCGTGCGCGTGGACAACCTCCTCTATCTCTTCCAGTCGGTGTTCGACGTCGCTCGCTGGCCCAGCACCGTGTTCCGCGGCACGCTCGCGGTGGTCTTCACTTTCGTGCTTCCGCTGGCGCTGATGACGACCTATCCGGCGCTGGCGCTGCTCGGCAAGCTGACGCTGCAGACTGCGGTCGGGGCGCTCGTCGGCACCCTGCTCTTCGCGGGGGTTGCCCGCGCGATCTGGATCTCCTCCATCCGGCGCTACACTTCGGCCAGCTCGTAATACGTCACCTCCGAGGAATCAGAATGCGGATTCCGGGCCTGATCGCAGCTCTGATATCTCTGATGCTCTCGACCGACACGCGACCGGGAGCCGATGCCGATCCGCATCGTCCGACCTGTAGGACAGCCCAGTGCCGGAAAGTGAAGTCTTTTCTGAAGGCGCATTACTGCGGCGAGTCTCCTTACGGGAACGGTCCGGCGGACGGGTGCCTGCTCCTCGAGCCGAAGAAGCTCGGCGCCGGCTTCAAGATCACCGCTGACTTCCACTGCGAGTGGATGGAGCACGAAGAAAAGGCCCAGTGTCAGCAGCGCGGAGAGGTCCGTTCACATGTTAAGGACCTATTGGTCCGGGAGATGAAACGTCTCGGCGTTCCTGCCGGCGAGGATAAGCAAGTATTGTTTGCCAGCTGGGAATCGAACGTCGCCGACTTCTCCATTGCGAAAGCGGCTTATTCCAGCATTGCAGGAGCGGAACTGGCAATTTGTGCGGTCGTCCTGCGGATCGACCGGACTGGTCACGTGGTCGTGCTTCGCGAGGTGCCGTTTCACAGAACGGATGTGGATGTACCCGACGTAGCGACATGGGCTCTGCTTGACGTCGCCGACGTGGATGGCGACGGCTACCCCGAGGTCATTCTGCACGGAGACGCCTACGAGAATCACTGGCTGGAAGTCGTCAGCATGCGAAGTGGGGCTGCAAAGACGATCTTTTCCGGTCTTGGTTACTACCTTTGAGGCCCCGAGTCGTACGCGTCTTCGGATGGACGGTCCCCAGCGTGGCGTCCACCACCGCGCGATCCTCACGAAGCTCGGTTGCGCGTGCGCGCAGCTTCAGAAGGGCATCGCTGGGCGTCGGGCGCTTCAAGACGACGTGGAAGTCCGTTCCTGGCGCGTAAGTGTCCTGGAGGCTCTTCATGCGCGCCTTTATAGTCGGCCGCCGTGAAGGAAGTCCTCCCCATCGACGCCGCGCTGCCGGAAGTCCTCGAGGCACTGGAGCGACGCTCCATCGTGGTGCTCGAGGCGCCTCCCGGCGCCGGAAAGACGACGCGGGTTCCCCCCGCTCTGCTCGACCGGGTTCAGGGGGAAGTCGTCGTGTTGGAGCCGCGCCGGCTCGCAGCGCGCATGGCCGCGCGACGCGTCGCGCTCGAGCTCGCCGATCCCGATCTGGTCGGCTGGCAGGTCCGCTTCGAGCAGTCCGGCTCCCCGCGCACGCGCCTCTGGTACGTCACCGAGGGCATCCTCGCGCGTCGCATCCTCGCGGATCCCACGCTGCGAGGGGTGGGCGCGGTGGTGCTGGACGAATTCCACGAGCGACATCTCCCGGGCGATCTCGCGCTTGCGCTCGCCCGACGCTTGCTTCCGCGGATCAAGCTGATCGTCATGTCTGCCACGCTCGAAGCCACGTCCCTTGCGGAGCACCTGGAGGCCGAGGTCGTCCGCAGCGAGGGGCGGCGCTTCCCGGTGGAGATCGAGCATCTGGAAATGGCCGATGATCGGCGCCTTCCGCAACAGGTCGGCGCTGCCGTCCGCCGGTTGACGACTCCCGGAACCGCAGGCGACGTCCTCGTGTTCCTTCCCGGCGCCGCCGAGATCCGACAGGCCTCGGAAGCCTGCGCCGAGCTCGCGCGGCATCGAGATCTGCTGCTGACCCCGCTGTATGGCGATCTTCCTGCGACGGAACAGGATCGCGCCGTCACTCCCGCGTCCCGCCGCAAAGTGATCCTCAGCACGAACGTGGCGGAGACGAGCATCACCGTCCCGGGGGTGACGTCCGTCGTCGACAGCGGCCTGGCGCGAATCGCCTCGCATTCCCCGTGGTCGGGCCTTCCTGCGCTTGCCGTCGCCAGGATCAGCCGCGCTTCCGCCGCGCAGCGGGCAGGGCGCGCCGGGCGTCTCGGGCCGGGGCGCGCGCTACGCCTGTACACCCGGCACGACTTCGACTCGCGGCCCGAGCATCATCCTCCCGAGATCGAGCGCCTGGATCTCGCGGGTACGGTGCTGGAGCTTTGCGCCTGCGGGCTCGAGCCGGAGTCCCTTCCATGGCTCGATCCGCCGCCGCCTGCCGCGCTCGAGCTCGCGAAGGAGTTGCTGCGCCGCATCGGTGCGCTCGATACGCGCGGTCAGGCCACGGACCTGGGCCGCGCATGCGCCAGGTTGCCCCTGCATCCCCGGCTCGCGCGCCTCGCCGTCGAGGCTGCCAGCCGGGGATACCGGCGCGATGGGTGCACCGCAGCGGCGATGCTCAACGAACGCGAGGCGCGCCGGAGTGCTACCCCCGCTCCCACCGGCCCCTCGGACGTGCTCGATCTCCTCGACCAGCGGCGTTCTGCGCACATCGAACAGGCTCGCGCCCAGCTTCTGCGTCTCGCTCCGCCGGATGGACCAGCGGCGAGCTCGCGCGACGAGGCAATCAGGATATCGGTGCTCGCCGGATTTCCCGATCGCGTGGCCAAGCGCCGCGGCGAAGAGGTCCTGCTCGCTTCTGGAGGAGCAGCCCAGCTCGCGCCGGAGAGCGCTGTGCGGGAGGCAGATCTCCTGGTGGCGGTCGATGCGGAGGAGCGCCGTACGCGCGGCCGATCGCGCGTCGCCGTGCGGATCGCGAGCGCCATCGAACCGGAATGGCTCCTGGATCTGCACCCCGATGCGCTGCGCGAGGAGACCGAGCTCATCTGGGAGCCGGCGCGCGAGCGGGTGGAAGCGGCCTCGCGGCTCCTCTACGATCGGCTCGTCCTCGAGGAGACGCGGCGCCGGCCCAGCCCTGAAGAGGCCGCCGCTGCCGCCCGGATTCTGCTCGACCACGCCGCTGGAACCCCCGATGGAGCGCAGCTGTCGCGGCTCAAGGCTCGCATCGCGCTCGCCGCGGGTCATTGTCCCGAGTCCGGCATCGAGCCGCTGAGCGACGCAAGGGTCCGCGCCGTCCTCGAGCACGAGGCGCTCCGCACCGCTTCACTGCGGGAGCTGCGTGAAGCCGACCTCCTCGGGCCATTGACGCCCAACGGCCTCGACCGGCTTGCGCCCGAGACCGTCGTTCTTCCGGGCGGCCGCAAGGTGCAGATCGAGTACGCCGAAGGCCAGCCGCCGGCGGTGCGCTCGCGCATGCAGGACTTCTTCGGGCTCGCGCGGGGGCCGTCGATCTGCAACGGGCGCGTCCCACTGACGCTCCATCTGCTGGCGCCCAGCGGACGCGCCCAGCAGGTGACGCAGGACCTCGCCGGATTCTGGGAACGCCACTATCCGGCGATCCGCCGCGAGCTGATGCGCCGGTACCCGAAGCACGCCTGGCCCGAAAACGGTGCGACCGCCTCGCCACCTTCAGTGAATCGCCGCCCTTAACGGCAACTCGCGCACGAGCTTCGCCTCCGCACCGCGGACTTCCGCGAGCCGCGCGTCGAATCCCTCGCAGCGCGCGGCGAGCCGAAGGAACAGCTCCCCGTGCCCTTCTCCGCGCTCGCCAGACGCCCGTAAAACCCGCGCAGCTCGGGATCCCGCAGGTGCGCGGCGAGAAGCCGCAGGCGCTCTTCGCTCCTCGCCTCGATGGCCGCCGAAATGAGCAAGCGATCGAGCAGGCGCTCCCGGACGGGCTGGCGCACCATGGCCTGGAGTCCCTGTGCGTAAGGGTCACCAAGGTCGCGGCCCAGGGAAAGGCCGCGCTTCTCGACGAACGCCAGGACCTGCGCGAGATGTCCCGATTCCTCGCGGGCGAGCCGCGCCATCGCGCGGGCCAGGCCGGGGACGGATGGAAACGCCGCGAGCAGGGAAAGCGCGCTGGCCGCGGCTTTCTTCTCGCAATGAGCGTGGTCGACGAGCACTTCGTCGAACCGGTCGATCGCCAATTCCACCCACGCCCGCGGCGTCTCGCAGAGAAGCTCCATCGCCGGCCTTATACTGCAGGCATGCGCATCGGCGTCATCTCCGACACCCATGGTCTCGTGCGCCCGCAGGTCCGGGTCGCGTTCGACGGGGTCGATCACATCCTTCACGCCGGTGACATCGGCGGCGAGGAAGTGCTGGCGGAGCTCGGAACCATCGCCGAGGTGACGGCCTGCGCCGGCAACAACGACGGCTGGCGGTGCGGGCCCGCCGGGAAGACCGCGCGCATCTCGCTGGGCGGGCTCCACTTCCTGCTCGTTCACGTCCGCGACGACGCCGCGGGCGAGCTGCGCCGCGCGCCGGCAGACGTGGTCGTGTTCGGGCACAGCCACAAGCCCGCCGACGAGCGGAGCGGCGGCATCTGGTGGTTCAACCCCGGGAGCGCCGGGCCGCGGCGCTTCTCCCTGCCGGTCTGCGTCGGCCTCTTCGAGCAGGTGCGCGGAAAGTGGCGCGCGCGCCACGTCGCGCTTCAGTAATAGACCAGCGAGAGCTCGAGCCCGATGGTCTGGAGGCGCTCGCTCACCCCGCGGGCGCTCAGATTCGCATTCCGGTAGAACAGCTCCGGAGCGAGGAACAGGTTGGGAGCCACCGCAATCTCCACGCCAAGCCCACCTCCTGCCGCCAGCCCCGCGGCGGTCGCGCCTGGCGTCACGTCGTTGGACAGGCTCGCTCCGATACCCGCCCGCCCGTAGACCATCACCGCCGGTTTCACCAGCAGGTGATACTGGACGAAAGCCAGAACCTGTTCCGAGCGGAAGTGCCCGGTCGAGAAGGTACCGCCGTCGACGCTTCCGGAGAGATAGAGCTGGAGCATCGGGTTGAAGCTGTAGCCGACCCGGAGCTCGGCGTCGTACCCGAAGGTGTTGTCGCCCGGAACGATGAGGAGGCTGCCGCCCCCTCCAATCGCTGCGTAGAGACCTTCGAGGCTCGGCTCCGGAGCGGCAGCCAGCAGGACGGCCGCGAAGAGGGCGTGGATCATCCGCGGACCATATCTCAACGGCGCAGCAGGAACAGGTCGCCCGCGTGGGCGCCCGTGTGGCGTTCCGGAATCAGTAGGCCGAGAGCGCCGAGCACCCGCGCGGCGTCGAACTCCGCCAAGGCGCGCGCGGGATGAAGTCCGCGGCGCTCCGCCTCCTCCCAGGTGAAGCCATCGACCATCGCGCCGGCGGCGGCCGTCGGTCCATCCCGGCCATCGGTGCCTGCGGCGAGAAAAGCGGCTCCGCCGTCGCCGCGCAGGTTGCGCGCCATGAGCAGCGCCAGGTGCTGGTCGCGGCCGCCGGGCGGCGCGTTCCGGGGGACGCGAACCTCCAGCTCCCCGCTGGCGCAGACGAACCCCCGCTCCGTCCCCAGCGCCTCCGCGAATGCCTCGACCTCGCCGTGAACCGGCGAGTCCAGCATGCGCAGGCCCCGGCGCCGCGCCGCTTCCTGCGCCGGCGAGCGGAGATCGCAGAGCGCCTCGTGCTCGATGAAGTCGGCGGGCTCGCCGGGCTTGAGTGTCTCGCGCACGCGCGCCGCCGCTCCGGGCAGCGAGTACTTGCGCACGAGGGCGAGGGCATCGGCGCAGGTGGTCGAGTCCGCGATCGCCGGGCCGCTGGACACCGCCCGAACGCCGCCGATCGGCACGTCCACTGCCACCAGCGCTCGAGCCCGCGTGACGCCCCTGGCATGCAAGGCGCGGGCGAGCCCGCCCCCCTTCAAGCGGGAGAGGTGCGCACGGACGCAGTTCATCTCCTCGATGGGAGCACCCGAGTTGAGCAGCGCCTCGTTCACCGCCCGCACGTCCTCCAGCGAGAGGTCGGCATGCGGCGCCTCCGCAAGAGCCGAACCGCCTCCGGAAATGAGCAGGAGCGCTGCGTCGTGCCGTCCCAGCGCGCCGGCCGCGGCGAGCAGCGCCTCGCCGGAAGCGAGCGAATCGGCGTCGGGAAGAGGATGGCTCCCGCGAAGTACCGTCGCTCGGGCGGGCGCCGGCGCATCCTTGGGAACGACGAGGAGCGCCTCGCCGCCGTCCCGCACGCCTTCGTACAGCTCGGCCGCGACCTTGCCGAGCCCGAGGATAGCCAGACGACCCCCGGGTCCCGGCCGCGGCGCCTTGGCTGCGGCTGCCCGTGCGAGCGCGCGCGCGTCGAGCGCGTGGACGACCTCGTCGTAGAGGGCGAGGAGCTGCCGCATCAGCGCGCGACCGCGAACAGCGCCGGCAGCAGCGCCCCGGCCTTGCCCAGGCGGCACTCGTCGAACGAATGCGCGTTCTCCGGACGCTCGAGCCCCAGGTAGACGCAGCGGGCGAACCGCCCACGTGAATTCGGGTTGTGCCGCAGATGCGAGACGAATCCCGCAGCCGGATACACCGCTCCCGAGCTGCCGACGGTGACGAACAGATCGCACTCGTTCAGCTCCTCGAAGATCCGGTCCATGCCGAACGGCACCTCTCCGAACCAGACCACGTGCGGACGCAATCGGCCTCCACACCGATCGCAGCCTGGCGGAACGCCGTCGTATCCGCGCTCGTCGGCGAACGGCGCGCGATCGCAGGCATCGCAGCGCGTCTTCAAGAGCTC